>JAHRWJ010000082.1 GCA_019090185.1 Immundisolibacteraceae bacterium | reverse complement strand
TGTGCTCAGTTCAACAGCGCAAGTGGCCGGGGCAGATGTCGCACTCAGCGATGGTCAGACATTAAAGGTCGGCGAGCTGGAAATCCTCGCGTTATATACCCCCGGACATACCGATGGTTGTGTGACCTACGTTTGCGCCGAAGCTGAGATGGCGTTTACCGGTGATGCGTTGTTGATCCGTGGTTGTGGTCGAACGGATTTTCAGCAAGGTAGCGCTGAAGGTCTGTTTTCGTCAGTTCGAAGGACTATTTTTGGTTTGGGGAATGCTACTCGCATTTATCCTGGTCACGATTACCAGGGCAGGACTGTGAGCACTGTTGCCGAAGAAAAGCAGTTTAATCGACGATTAGCGGAGGGGATTAGCGAGCTAGAATTTATCGAAATTATGGAGCAACTTAACTTACCCTACCCGAAACGAATCGACATAGCAGTACCGGCTAATTTGCTGTGTGGGGTGATTGATGAGTCATCTTCGGTTGGCACCGGAAAAGCGGTTGGTGATGCGCTTGAGCAGATCGGCCGTGAAGATGCAGGTTTTTTGTTTGGTGACGGTATATAGGCAGGTTTCAGGCTCGGTTTAATGATCAGAAGATTGTGGTCGTGGCTTAGGTCTGGGATGTTGCCAGTCTCTGCCGCGCAACATTACATTCCAGTAGATAGCTGAAAAAAAGGTTTTCTTTAACCACCAATAGGCCCGGCGCGGCTTGCGTGGGTCGAGGTTGAAACTGTGTACTACCTCACCGTCGTAACGAAATTCAGCCAGCAATACTTTACCGTTAGCAACGGTGAGTGGGCATCCACCGTATCCGTCGTAACTACCTGGCTGGGTCTTATTGTCGATATTTGCTAATAGGTTTTTCAACACCACAGGAAACTGCTGACGCACAGCCTCAGCCGTTTTGGCGTTGGGGGTGTTGGTGCAGTCGCCGAGGCCAAAAACATTGGCAAAGCGTGTGTGTTGAAGCGTGTGGCGATCGACCTCTAGCCAGCTGTTACTGTGGGCTAGTGGGCTGCTGCAATCGAAATTCCTCCGGCTCCACAGCCAGTGATGACGACTCTACGTTGTTTGTTTTCGCTCAACATCTGTCTCCTGGTTTAACCACTTTTAGTTTTGTTGATGGAGTGTTATTCCGGGAATATATTTATATATTGCAGAAAAAAATAAGGAGGCTCATAGCTTCTGCTGTTGTCGGTTATTCAATGGCCTGCGATCGGTTGGGCCTGGATCTGATGAACCAGTCTGGGCTGCTTAATTGTTTTAAATCAGCTCTCTTACGAGCGGGATGGTAATGCGCCTTTGGTCTGCCAGTGAGTGCTGATCTAGCCGATCGAGAAATGCCATCAGGCTGCTGGTTTGGCGCTGCTGGCGCTGCAATATGTAATTGCAGGTGGCTTCGTCGACGGTTAGGCCAAGTTCGATAGCGCGTTGCTGAAACAGCTGTTTTCTCTGTTCCTGATCCAGGTTAGGCAAGGCGTAAACCAGTCCCCAATCGAGGCGGCTGGTTAGATCGGCAAGCTTAAAATAACTGTCGGCGGGGCGTTGCTGGCTGGTCAGTAATAATTTGCAATTGGACTCACGGCTCAGGTTGAACAGATTAAACAAGCCGCGTTCCCACTCATTACTACCGGCGATGGTGTGAATGTCATCGATACAAACCAGATCAAGCTGTTCTAGCCCCTCCAAAACCGCTGGACTGGTCTGCTTGAGCTGGCTTAACGGCAGGTAGCCACAGCGCATTCCCAAATCGCCAGCTAGCTGACATAACCCTTGCAGTAGATGGGTCTTACCGGCACCAGCCTCGCCATAGATGACGATGGCTTCGTCGGCTTCTAGAAGGGCGGGATTGGTCAGTTTTTCAACCAGCTCTCGGGCCCTGGAGCTGCTGGTGAGAAAATTGTCGAGTCGATGATCCACCCGTGGGTGAATATCCAGAGGGAGCTGTTGGGCCATGTGACTTATTGAGCTAAATGATAGAGCGGAATAGCGGTGGAGACGACAGCTGCCGAGTAGTAGCGCTGTTTCGGTTGGCTAAATAAGTGGCCATCGGTTGAGCTGTAATCAGCTTGCCCGGCTATCCGGTGTTGGTCATTGATGACCGGTTGCGCGAGGTCGACACTTGGATTGTCTGATTGATTTTGGCCGAGACCAGTCAGCGGTTTACTCGAGAGGGTGCCGTCTAGCTCAATCAGGCGGGTTAGTTCGCTCCAGTCACCGCTGTGCTCGATGGTGAATGTGGTTTTACCCGCGTCGAAATTTAGTGGCATGACATGTTGAACGCCAGGTAATTGACTTAGATAGTCCCATGTCTGTTGGTAGTGGTCCATATTAGTGATATTACCGATATGGATCTCACTGGTGGAGTGAATGTTGAGTGGGCGGTGGCTATAGAGTGAAAATAGCTGCTTGCTGATGGTGCCGACCCCTTGGCGCAGCAGGGACGTAAGATCAGCCGCGTGTTGCATTGGCCATTGATACTCCTGGCGATTGATCGACAGCAGCCATTCGCCGCTCCACTGACCATTTTGACCCTTGCTGACTTGAGCTAGTAAATAGCCATCCTCGCTATAACGTTTGCTGGCATGTTTGAGCAGTCTTGTATCTCGCAACCAGAGGTGGCTGATCGTCACTTCGGCCTGCTCCTGCAAATCCATCAGCGGCAACACTAGATCAAGCCCAAAGCGGGTTGCAATAGCCGGCAGCTCTGTTCCATGCAGGGGGTCTTCGCTATTGATAATTCGCCGTTGTTGGGCATCCTCGTAAAGCAGCCAACTGACCAGTGTGGGTCTGGAGCGGCCCCAGTAGGCGATACCAAACTCTTCAAATAGTTGGGTAACGGCTTGTTCGTTAAATTCGCAATTTAAATAGAGCGCTTCCACGCTGGTTGGCTCAGGGGAGGTCTCTGCGTTGGGCTCATGGCCGATTGATGGCTCATCACTCTCTGTCGTTTCAGTGAGTAGTTTTTCTGTGCGTGATACATAGCGGTACTGGAGCAGATAATTTTTGCTGTTGCGTAGCGCCTCCATGGCCCAGGGTTGTTCGATTACAGCAGGGTTTGCGGTTAGCTTTGCCAGTACCTGGCTAAAGGCCTGCGGAAGGGCCTTTTCAAGGTCGCGTTGTTGTTGGCTGTTTACTTTGACCTCGGCAAGAAACAGATCATGGCTCTGGGTACCGGCATTGGCGGGTAGGGCCCATAGAGTGCAGAGCAGTAGCAGGCAGTTGATGGCGGATTTTTTGAATCGCATCGGGTTATTTTAATCGAACTCGGCTGGCCTGGCGGCAACAGATGAAGGCTTTTGCGGACATGGCTGAAAATTCAGCCTCAAACCTGGCTCCAAACAATGGGTTGATGAAGCAGTAAGCTATGAACTCGATGGGTTGTCTGGCTTTAGGGTCCTCTGAAAAACGCTGAACTCGCCTCTGCTTGCTCAGAACATCCACCTTGTTCGTCGCCTTATGGCGGCTGCTGTTGGTGCAAAACTAGGCTATAGCCCACTATTAGCTGCAGTTTGCGCTTCAAATCTGAACATCCTGAGAAACCACCTGCTTCTACCCCAAGGGTATTTCCTCTGGGCATCCAGAGTTTTTTAGAGGCTACTTTTAGTCGGGGTTGATCGGTGCAGGAAAATCGTTGGCAGATTTAAGGCCTCATCGAGGCGGTCAAGTTACAATAGCCAGTTAGTAATTAGTAGGCTTGGGATGCGGCGAGAAAATGGTCGAACATCGCGGTTGTGGAGCCTGCATTTTTAACTGTTTAAGTTGTTAACTGTTTTAACTAAGGAAGCGATTACCCGAATGACTGGTCAAAAAACCGAAGGGCTGACTTACCAGGGCGCAGGTGTCGATATTGACGCCGGCAACCGTCTGGTAGAAAACATCAAGCCATTAGTTAAGGCGACGGCACGGCCCGAATTGCTTAGCGGTATCGGTGGCTTTGGTGCCTTACTGGAAATTCCGGAGGGATATCGTCAGCCGGTGTTGGTTGCCGGTGCCGATGGCGTTGGTACCAAGTTGAAACTGGCCATCGAGATGGGTGTGCACAACAGCGTTGGCATCGACCTGGTGGCGATGTGTGTTAACGATATTCTAGTGCAGGGTGCGGAGCCGTTATTTTTTCTCGATTATCTGGCCACTGACCGCCTTGATGTTGATGTCGCTACCGGCGTGATAGCGGGAATCGCAGACGGTTGCATCCAGAGCGGTGCGGCACTGGCGGGTGGCGAAACCGCAGAAATGCCAGGCATGTATGCACTGGGTGACTACGATCTGGCTGGCTTTTGTGTCGGAGTGGTGGAGAAAGCCCAGATTATTGATGGCAGTCAGATCAATCAGGGCGATCGAATTATTGGGCTGGCCTCCAGTGGTGTTCATTCCAATGGCTTTTCGCTAGTCCGTAAGATCCTGGAACGGGCAGAGGCAACGCTTGACCAGCCGTTTCAACAAACCACGCTTGGCGAAGCCCTATTAACCCCCACCCGCATTTATGTAGCTTCTCTGCTGCCGCTGCTGCGGGCCGGGCGTATTAACGGTTTGAGCCATATTACCGGTGGCGGGCTGCTGGAGAATATTCCCCGGGTTTTACCCAAGGGGCTGGGTGCCGAGTTACAGCGCGATTGTTGGCCTCAACAACCACTGTTTGATTGGTTGCAGCGTGCTGGCGGTGTGGTCGATGAACAGATGTACCGCACTTTTAACTGTGGCATTGGTATGGTGGCTATTGTTGCTGAGGATCAGGCTCAGGGCGTTATTGATGATTTACAGTCCGCTGGTGAGCAGGCTTGGGACATCGGTCAGGTGGTCCGTGATGATGACATGGCAGTGCATGTTCGTTGATGCAGAAGGAATTGAAACGACTCGTACTGTTAATTTCTGGCCGTGGTAGTAACTTCATTGCGATTGCAGATGCGATAGATCGTAATGAAATGCGGGCCGAAATCGCGCTGGTGGTGAGTAATCGGGTTGATGCCACGGGTCTTGAGCTAGCTCGGGCACGTGGTTTACCGGTGGCTGTTATAGAGTCCGCTGCCTATGCTGACAGAGAACAGTTCGATCAAGCTCTGGCGGTTCGGCTGGCACAGGCCGAGCCTGACTGGATTGTGCTGGCCGGGTTTATGCGTATTCTCAGTGACAGTTTTATTAATCGGTTTGCCGGTCGAATCGTCAATGTTCACCCCTCTTTGTTGCCAGCGTTTCCAGGTCTACACACCCATAAACGGGTGTTGGAGGCTGGCCTG
>JAHRWJ010000081.1 GCA_019090185.1 Immundisolibacteraceae bacterium | reverse complement strand
AAGCAAAGTGGCTGTCCATTATTGCCTTCGTAAAATTAGTCAGCTTGGTTGGCTGCTGCTGGCGTTTTAGTTACTTTCTGTTTGCAATGGCTGGGTTACTACTACCCAGATCAAACACAATTGGTTTAAAGCGGACAGAGGATCTGATTGCAGGAGCTATTAGGTCGCTGTTGTTAACCCCATCTCTTTTCTGAACCCGGGGTTTCTGAACGCTCAATATTTCGCCGATGTTTTGTTTGTTCGCAACCAATAGTGACGACCTGTCAGGCAGGGCCATTGCTGAGCAAAAACTCCAGGTGAATCTGATCAAACAGCTCGGGTTCTTCCCACTGTGGCCAGTGGGCACTCTGCTGCATTATTTCCAGCCGAGCGTTGGGTAGCTGTGCCATGCCTTGGTAAGCCACGTCCAGATGTTGGCCCGGATTATTCTCGGTCCAGAGCACCAGGGTTGGGCAGGTGATTTGTTGGAGTTTTTCTGGTTTGAACAGGCCATCGGCGTGAGCCAGATCGGTAATGGTGCCGAGCACGCTGGTGGCGATGCGGCCGACAATTGCCTGCATGCCGGGCTGGTCGTAGATCTGGTAACGCACCTCGACCAGTTCGTCGGTCACCGACTGGCCTGGATCGAGCATGAGAAAGCCGAGCCGTTGGCGCACAATCTCATGGGTTAAATCGGCTGCGGCGGCATTTGAAATCGCCATGCCCTTGAGTAGCTCCTGCCGCCCCGGTTCTGAGGGTACGATCGGCAGGCCGGTGTTGAGCACCAGCCGGTCAATTTTTTCAGGTCGGCGCAGGGTGACCCAGCTGGCGACAAAGGCCCCCAGGGATTCACCCGACAGCTTCACCTTATCAACCCCTAAATAGTCGATGAAGGCGACCACATGATCGACGAAGGTGTCGATGCTGTAGTCGATATCGGGTCGCGAGGAATAACCATGGCCGACCATGTCGATGGCGTAAACATGAAAATGTTTGGCGTGGGTGGCCAGGTTACGGGCGTAGGCTTCGGCGTGACCACCGGTACCATGCAGGAATATCAACGGCTGGCCGCTGCCTGCCTCCAGGCAGCGGGTGCGAATGTCGCCAACCTGGTGGAAAGTCTGCGCAAAAGCGGTGCCCTGCAAATCGGTCCAGATGGTCATGGTTTAACTCCCCTGGTAGTGGCTTTTGTACTGTTCTCTTAGTGCCAGTTTATTGAATTTGCCAACCGTGGTTTTTTCAATTTCATCGATCACCAGAAATTCTGGAACCATCCATTTTTCTAATTTTTCGAGCAGATGCTGGCGCAGGCCATTCTCGATATCTGCGGCGGTGGCTTCATGCAGGGTGATCAGGGCTAGTGGTCGTTCACCAAATTCTGGGTGGGCAACACCAATCACGCAGGCTTCGCGAACATTAGCATAGTCGTTAACGGTCTGTTCCAGCAGTTGCGCCGGAATCCATTCGCCGCCGGATTTGATCATGTCCTTGCTACGGGTACGAAAGCTGTAGCTGTTGTCAGGGTTATGTACGCCCATGTCACCGGTGCAGAGCCAGCCATCGTCGGTGAACAGTTTGGCGCTGTTTTCCGGGTCACGAAAATATTCCGGAATCACGTGCCAGCCTTTGAGCTGCATTTCGCCCATGGTTTCACCATCCTGGGGCACGGGCTGACCATCTTCACCGATGACTCGAGTCCAGCAACCAACCAGCGGCAGGCCGGCGTTGTTCTGCATCAGCTCGAAAGCCGCTTCCTGACCATATTCAGGCAGGTCGTCAAAGAACCCGGCGGTGTGGTCGGCTAGCGATTCGGCCATGCCGTGACCACCGCTGCGGTAGGCACCCAGCTTGCGAAAATAGTCGGACATTTCATTGGGCACGCTGTCGCCGCCAAAGCCAGAATGGCGAATAGAGGAGAGGTCGTAGCCATGTTCATCCACCGCCTGAATCAACATTTTGCCCATGATCGGGTTGGCCATAAAGCGGCTGACCTTTTCCTGGGAAATTAACTGGCCGAAAACGTTGCCATCCGGGTGTGGCCCCGGAATAACCATTTTGGCACCGACAATAAAGGCGTCCATTGGCAGATTAAAGGCGTGACCGTGGAACATCGGCGGGGTGATAAAAAATACGTCTCGGCCACTATAGGGCCCCATCGACTGGGCCGATTGCCGGGTTAATGCGCGCAACACCAGAAAACGGTTTGAATAGGGGCAGCCCTTGGGGCGGCCGGTGGTGCCACCGGTGAAACAGACGGCCACCGGATCGTTTTCGTCCACTGAATCGGGAAAATCGTAGCTTTCCGGGGCGCTGTTTATGAGCTGTTCATACTCCAGCAGCGGCGTGAGGCTGGTGTTTACCGCTGCTGGATCATCGGCAATTAGCACAAAGTGTTCGATGGAGTCGGCACCGGCGGCGACCATCTGCTCGGCCAGCGGTAAGAAGGCTTGTTCGACAAACAGCACTTTGTTTTGTGCCAGGTTACTCATGTAGACCAGCGAATCGACGCCGACCCTGAAATTTAGCCCCTGATAAATTGCCCCCATACAGACCGCGGCGTAGTCGATTTCAAGGTGCTGGTAGGAGTTCCAGCCGAGTACGCCAACACCATCACCGACTTCAACGCCGATTTTATCTAGAGCTCCGCCCAGTTTGAGAATACGCCGATAGTAATCGGCGTAGGTATAACGATGACGACCATTGTTGCCAGTACGGGCAACGATTTCACGATGCGGAAATATCGTCGCAGCACGCTCGACGATATGTTTTACCAGTAGTTTTTCCATGGCTCCCCCTCCATTGATGAGGCCGGCCTGGTGTCCGAAATAGGCTTTTCGGTACCCCAGGCCGGCTGTTATATCGAATTATTACTGACTATATTTTTGCTGCAACTGGGCCCAGCGCCGACCACACTCTTTGGCTCGTTCTATATATTCGTCGGGCATGTGGTTGTAGGGCGGCCGGATCGGTCCAGCTTTGGAGTAACCGGCTTCGTCAAAGCGGATTTTTTCCAGCTGAATGTTGTAGTAGGCAAACTCACTCATGCCACCGGGTGGGAAAAAGGTCTGTAGTGCCCAGCCAATCTCGCCATCAAGCTGAGCTGCTCGTTGCCAGTCCTGCTTTTGTAGTGCATCGAGCATGGCCATGGCCGGTGCCGGGCCCATGGCCGCTTCCGTGGACCAGAATGCTTGCAGGTATTCTGGGTTGATTCGGGCTGCGGCATAGGCAAAGCCCACATGGGGCAAAAACTGAATCTTGCCTTCGGTGGCGTGAACCTTGGCATTGAGCAGCATATCGACACCATTTTTAGCGGCGATGACGGTAGGTGCCTGTTTGGTGATCTCGACCCAGAACGGAATCGGGTAATCAAAGCGAAAGGCGTTACCGTTTTCGTAAACCATGATGGCCAGGTCGGGCACGGCCTCTGAACAGTTAGCGTAATGTTCCAGTGCCATTGGCATGGTGCAGGGCTGCCAGTTGGGTAGGCCGAGCATGGTGCCGTCGGCGCCCAAATCGCGTACATAGCGCATCCGCTGAATACACTCTCGGGTGCCGGGGGCGGTGGTGCCCAGAAATAGTGGCACTCGTTTGTTGGTCACCTCGACCGCGCACTCGGCGGCAGCGCGCCATTCTTGCGGGGTCAGGGTGGCGATTTCACCGGTGGTGCCAAACAGAATCAGGCCATTAACCCCGTCGTCGATCAGCTGATTGATCAGCCGTTCCATCTCATCAAGATCGACCGTGTCGACCGCGTCGTAATGTTCACTACCTTCTT
>JAHRWJ010000080.1 GCA_019090185.1 Immundisolibacteraceae bacterium | reverse complement strand
GTACCTCCGCAGAGGATGATCTGATCTACCTGATGCTGTGAGGTGGATGAAAAAAATGTCTGTAACAGACGGCTGGTTTGTTGGGAAAGTGATTCCATGAAAGGTTGCAGCAGGTCGGTTGCATAATCGTCCGGTAATTCGCCGGATTTCTTTGCCCTGCCAGCCTCATCAAAGGAGAGGCCATATCGGTGTTGTATTTCTTCGGTAAGTTGGCGACCTCCAAGGTTTTGGTCACGGGTAAATACCGACTGCCCTTCCTGTAACACGTAGAGGGTGGTCGCTGTTGCGCCTATATCGACTATGGCGATGGTTGCGTTACGTATTTCTGTGGGAAGTTGCTTGGCGATAAGTTCGTAAGCGGTTTCCATTGCGTAGGCTTCAATATCAACCACATTAGGTGTCAGTCCCACATCGGTTACCGCGTTCACCCGTTCATCAACAGTATCGCTGCGTGCTGCTGCCAGCAGTACGTCGACTGTTTCCGGATTTTCCTTGTTGTCACCAAGCACCTGGAAATCTAGATAAACCTCGTCCAGTGCGTAGGGAATATACTGATCGGCTTCGAGTGAAATTTGCTCTTCCATCTGTTTTTCGGGCATATCTTTTGGCATGCTGATTATCTTGGTGATAACAGACGAGCCAGATACGGCGATGGCGACATGCTTAAGTTTGACCCGGCCTAGCTTGATGGTTTTTTCAATCGCCTCACTGACCATTTCAGATACGACTATATTTTTTTCGACAATCGCCTCTGGGGGTAGCGGGGTGACCGCATAGTGATCCACACGGTATCCGCTGCCATCATTGCTCAGACCAAGGAGCTTGACAGCGGTTGTGCTAATATCGATACCGACCAATGGAGGCGGTGTTCTTCGAAAAAGCCCCAAAATGAAAACCCTTTAATTAACCGAAAGTTACAGCGTTTAAGTAAAAATTACATTAACAACAAGTTACAACTAATTATGCGGCATGGCAAATTTATTTTAGATCATGTTGTGATCGGTTGTTTGTCCCCGCTTGGCCCCCATCCATTGCTCTACTATCGGTTATCCCTTTGAATGTTTTACAGCGTTGGTTGCTCACTTCATTACTGACGTTAGGGTCGTTGTTTCTGGCCTTAGTCTTGACGATCGTCTATTTTCTAATTCCACAGCTACCCAGCGCCAATACGTTGCAATCGATTGAATTGCAGGTGCCTCTATCTATTTATTCCCGTGATGGAGTGCTAATCGGCGAGTTCGGTGAACAGCGGCGAATCCCAGTCACCTACGCCGAAACACCTCAGTTGCTGCGCGATGCCATTGTGGCTGCCGAAGACAATCGCTTTTATTTACATCCTGGGGTTGATTGGGTAGGGCTGACCCGAGCCGCAATCGAGTTGGTACGTACCGGTGAAAAGAGACAAGGTGGAAGCACCATAACCATGCAGGTGGCGCGTAACTTTTTTCTTACTAGAGAGAAGACTTACCTCAGAAAACTCACCGAAATTTTGTTGGCGCTACGGATAGAGCGGCAGCTTTCGAAGGATCAGATTCTTGAACTCTATATAAATAAGATATTTTTGGGGCAGCGCGCTTATGGGTTTGGGGCCGCAGCCCAAGTTTATTACGGCCTTGAGCTTAAGCAGCTTGAATTGCCCCAATTGGCGATGCTAGCTGGGTTACCAAAAGCGCCGTCGAGTTTTAACCCTATTCGAGATGCTGGCAGGGCGGTGCAACGACGACGTTATGTGCTGCAACGGATGGTTGATGACGGCAAAATAGGCATGGACGAATTCAAAAAAGCCGTAGATGCCCCCACGACTGCACGGTTACATCAACGCAAGATAAGTATTGACGCTAGTTACGCCGCAGAAATGACCCGAGCCTGGGTGTTTTCTCGGTTTGGTAAACAGGCATATACCCGTGGTTTTAGAGTGGAGACCACGATAGATTCTGGTCTGCAAACGGCTGCTAATCGTTCGCTACGTCGACATTTAATCGAGTATGAGCGGCGTCACGATTACCGGGGGCCGGAAGGCCGTTTAGAGGTCGATGATTTAGAGGATGAGCTAGAGCGGCGGGCGTCTTTTATTGACGCGCTTGCCAAGATGAGTCCGATTGGTGACTTGTTGGTGGCAGTTGTTTGGCAAATACGAGATGGACAGGTCACTGTTTTGCTGCCAAATGGGCAGCACCATCAACTGTCACGGTCGTCCTTGAAATGGTCAAATAGTTATTGGCAAGCCAGGCAAGAGAACGACCAGCAGTTTTTTCAGTCCGGCGATTTGGTTCGACTGCTTTCACCAGAGGTGAGTGGCGGTGATGGCTGGTTGTTAGGCCAGCTACCGGCCGTCGAGGGATCGCTGGTTTCGGTCGATGCGGCTGACGGTGCTATCCGGGCTATTAACGGTGGTTTTGCGTTTGCCCGTAGCCATTTCAATCGAGTCACCCAGGCCGACCGTCAACCTGGTTCTAACTTTAAGCCGTTTATCTATACCGCAGCGTTGTCGAATGGTTTTACCGCTGCGTCGCTGATTAATGATGCCCCGCTGGTATTTAACGATGACACCCGTAAAGGGGTTTGGCGGCCACAGAATTATTCAGGGAAATTTTTTGGGCCGACACGGATACGGGTGGCACTGACAAAATCACGTAATTTGGTTTCAGTTCGATTGCTAGAGGCGATGGGAGTCTATCAGGCCAGAGAATATTGCCTACGATTTGGCTTTCCCGCCAAAAAATTGCCTAAGGACTTGTCGCTGGCTCTGGGCAGTGGTGCGATGACACCGCTTGAATTGATCGGTGGATATGCTGTGTTAGCCAACGGTGGCTACCGAGTTCAACCCCACTTAGTCAGCCGAGTGACAGATCAAAAAGGCGAAATTGTTTGGAGTGAGAATTTTCCGCGCGCGGCAGAGCTGGTCGGGTTAAACGCTGCCAGGCAGGAGGGCGGTGCGCTATCAAACAACCTCGCAACTGTGCAGGATGATCAGCCAGAATCGGCCGTTGGCGCTGCTGGGCGGCTATCTGATCGGGAGCAGGAGTTAGCGCCGAGGGTGCTACCCGAAGCAGAAGTTTTTATGATTAATTCGATACTTCGTGATGTCATTAAAAAGGGGACCGGCCGGCGCGCATTGCGGCTTGGGCGCAATGACCTGGCAGGTAAAACAGGGACCACTAATAACCAGCGTGATGCCTGGTTCAGTGGTTTTGCCGCCGGGGTGGTGACTACCGCCTGGGTTGGCTTTGATCAACCGCGCTCCCTGGGCAAGTATGAAACAGGGGCCCGAGCGGCCTTGCCGATATGGATCGATTACATGGAGGAGGCACTTAAAGAGAAGCCTGAGCTGGCGTTGATTCAACCAGCTGATGTGGTGACCGCTCGAATCGATCCCGATACCGGCGAGCTGGCTGAACTTAATGACAAAAAAGCCATTTTTGAGTATTTCACCAGTGCTCAGCTTGATGAGATGAAAAAAAATCAGCAAAAAACGGCTGAGCAAGAAGACCGTTCTAGGCGTGCTGAACTATTTTAATGATCTGCCACCAGGAGGCTTCAGTAATCGGTAGCATTGGCAGGCAAGGTATGATTTGCATGGCTGGATTGCACCAGAATGGTGCGCTGGCTTTTGGTTTTGCTCGATCTTGACGCGCTATTTGTGGTTTAAGTATTAACAAACTAGGGTTTTATAATTGAATAAGCCAATCTCTTCACTGGCATACTTCCTGCTCTAAAATAATCAGGTTGCCAGCTGTCGACAATTTGTCGCCAGCCCACAAGCAGCAGGTTGTTGGGAGAGTTTGAATTGATTGAGGCACCTGGAGCAATCTGGGCGTTGTGGGGTTTCTGAAGGATGTCTGTTTATGAATGGGGCTGCAGCGATTCAGTGGCTGACCCGGGAATAAACAAATACAGGTATTGAATTTTTTTCTAGCTAGCTTACGGAGTGAATAAATATGTCTGCTGCAGACGTTTTAAAAACGATTAAAGAACAAAATGTGAAGTTTGTTGATTACCGATTTGTTGATACCAAGGGCAAAGAGCAGCACCTGAGTGTGCCCGCTAGCTGTGTCGATGAAGATACTTTCGAAGATGGCATTATGTTCGATGGTTCCTCTATCGCCGGATGGAAGGGTATTAATGAATCCGACATGGTGCTTGCTCCAGAGCCAGCTTCTGCGGTGCTAGACCCTTTTACCGATGAAGTGACGATGAATATTCGTTGTGACGTACTCGATCCGCATACCCGCCAGGGCTACGAGCGTGACCCTCGTTCGTTGGCTAAACGAGCAGAAGCCTATATGAAGGAAACAGGCATCGCGGATACCGCGTTTTTTGGTCCTGAGCCTGAATTTTTTGTACTCGATGATGTTCGCTGGGGTGACTCGGTAAACGGCTGCTTTGTGGAAGTTGATTCCGAAGAGGGCAGCTGGAACAGCGCCAGTGAATTTGAAGATGGCAACATCGGCCATCGACCTTCTGTTAAAGGTGGTTATTTTCCTGTGCCGCCGGTTGATTCACTGCATGACATGCGTGCGGCTATGTGTTTGACCCTGGAAGAAATGGATGTGCCGGTCGAGGTTCATCATCATGAGGTTGCCACCGCTGGTCAGTGCGAAATTGGCACCCGATTCAACACGCTGGTTCGTAAGGCAGACGAAACCTTACTACTGAAATATGTGGTGCAGAACGTAGCCCATAATTACGGCAAAACGGCTACTTTTATGCCTAAGCCGTTAGTTACTGATAATGGCAGCGGCATGCATGTGCATCAGTCCCTGGCTAAAGGTGGTGAGAACCTGTTCAGTGGTGACCTCTACGGTGGGTTGTCACAGACCGCGCTTTATTACATCGGTGGCATTTTCAAACATGCACGGGCTATTAACGCCTTTACCAACGCAACCACCAACAGTTACAAACGTTTAGTTCCTGGTTTCGAAGCACCAGTAATGCTTGCTTACTCAGCACGTAATCGCTCTGCTTCGGTGCGTATTCCGTTTGTGGCTTCGCCAAAGGGCCGTCGGGTTGAAGTACGCTTTCCCGATTCATCCGGTAACCCTTATCTGACCTTTGCAGCCCTGCTGATGGCCGGTCTGGATGGCATCGCCAATAAAATTGATCCAGGCGAAGCTATGGATAAGGATTTATATGACCTCTCTCCAGAGGAAGCTGAAGGCATTCCTACCGTCTGCTCTTCGCTTGATCAGGCATTAGAAGCGCTCGATCAGGATCGTGGCTTCCTGACCGCTGGCGGCGTGTTTACCGATGACATGATCGACGGCTATATCAACCTGAAAATGGAAGAGGTGACCCGTTTACGCCAAACCACCCATCCCGTTGAATTTGATATGTATTACAGCTGCTAACCAGCTCTCGTGGGGGTGCTCTAAATAGAGTACCCCCACGAACTTAGGATAGGCGTTATGCAGAGAATGAATCGGCTCCAGTTTCAATGTTCGTATGCCAAGATGATGCTGTTGTTTGGCTTTGTTGTCGGAATGCTATTCCTAAACATCGCCAATGCTGAAAAAGCCGTTACGGTTTATCGGTGGCAGCATCCTGACGGAAGCGTGGAGTTCTCCGACGAATCACGGTTAGGTTCTGAGCCAGTGGTTGTTGAAGAACCGATGATCATAAGCCCCAAGGGGGCTAAAAAATCCAATCGTGGCTCTGTTGTGGAGAAACTTTCCTACACCAGCTTATCGATAAAGTCACCTACGACTGAAGCTACCTTCCGTAATCAAGAGGCGTTATCAATCGTTGTTGTTGGCCAGATTGAACCGTCACTAAAACGGGGAGATCAATTGCTGCTGTTGCTCGATGGTCAGATCCATGCCGAGCCAGGTCGGTCGACCCGGTTTACTTTGCCTGCCCTGGCACGAGGGGCACACACCCTCCAGTTAGCAGTGCAGTCGGCTGAGAAAGATAGGGTCATGCAGAGCGATGTCATCACGATTTACGTGCAACGAAACATCGCCCGCCCTAAGGCGGGAGGCTAAGTTTGAGGCTAGCGCTCTTGTTGCTAAATCAGTATTGCTGAGCAGTACCACCAATTATATTGACCTGATGCAAAGTGCGGTTGTGCTTCTGGATGAGAAGTTAGCCGTGCTAGAGCTGAATACGTCAGCTGAGAATCTATTTGGAATCAGTGCTAATCAGCTCACCGGGATGCCATTAGGGCGGGCCTGGCTTAACGCCGATGATTACTCCTCCATGCTCAACGCTGCGTTGGTCGAGCAGCAACCCCTGTCGCAGCATGAGGTCGAGGTAGTAAACCATGGCGGTTTGTTGCGTAAGTTCACCTGTGCGGTGACGCCGGTGTTCGCCGACGGGCCCTGCCGGTTGTTGATCGAATTTAATGCTTTTGATGCGCCTCGAACGGTTATGCGGGATGCCGAAATGCGGGCTCTGCGGCAAATAAGTGATGACATGTTGCGGGGCTTTGCCCATGAAGTCAGAAACCCTCTGGGTGGACTGCGGGGTGCGGCGCAGCTACTCGACAAGCAGCTAGACAGTGAAGAGTTGCGCGAATATACGGCAGTGATACTGGCCGAAGCAGACCGTTTGGCTAACCTGGTCAATCGAATGCTGACGCCGAATATTTCCGCAGACATTTCTAAAGTCAATGTTCATGAAGTACTGGAAAGAGTTTATGCGCTGGTGGCGGTTGAACTGCCTTCGACCATTAAGTTAAAGACCGACTACGATCCCAGCATTCCGGAAATTCAGGGTGACGCGGAACTGCTGATTCAGGGCTTTCTTAATATTGTTCGAAATGGCCAGCAGGCATTAATTGAGTCCAGTCAAAGTGGGCAAATTACTTTTAGGTCCAGGGTCAGGCGAAATATGACCATCGGCACCAAGCGTCACCGACTGGTGGCTCAGGTAGATATTATTGATGACGGCCCAGGGGTTCCGGTAGAGCTGCAGCAGCAGATTTTTTATCCGTTAATCACCGGGCGGGCGAATGGCTCCGGATTGGGTTTACCGATCGCCCAGTCGCTGTTTAATCAGCAAGGTGGGTTAGTCAATTTTACTAGTGAGCCAGGCCATACGGTGTTTTCTGTTTATTTAACGATTGCCGACGAGTAGAGATGAAGGCTGTAAATCAAGTTTGGATTGTCGATGATGATCGGTCAATTCGGTGGGTATTAGCGAAAGCTCTCAATGGTGCAAATATTGACTGTCTGGAGTTTGAATCCGGCCTGGAAGTGGTGACCGCAATTGAGAAGCAGACCCCCAGGGCAATCATCACCGATATTCGTATGCCCGGCATGGATGGCTTTGAATTGCTGCGTCACCTGAACAAGGTCGCGCCAGATGTCCCGGTGATAATCACCACCGCGCACGCAGATCTTAATAGTGCAGTATCGGCTTTTCAAAGCGGTGCTTTCGAATATCTGCCAAAACCATTTGATGTCGATGATGCCATTGCGCTGGTTGAAAGGGCTGTCAGTCAGAGTGATATTGATAACCCAGCAATGCCGGGGGGTAACTCCACAGCGGCCGAAATTATCGGTGCCGCGCCGCCGATGCAGGAAGTTTTTCGAGCGATTGGACGGTTATCCAAGTCAAGTATCAATGTGTTAATTACCGGCCAATCTGGAACCGGAAAAGAATTGATCGCCAGTGCGTTGCATCGTCATAGCCCGCGTGCCGATGGACCGTTTATCGCATTGAACATGGCTGCTATTACTCGAGAGCTACTGGAATCTGAACTGTTTGGCCATGAGAAGGGGGCATTTACGGGGGCGCAGTCAACCCGGGAAGGCCGTTTTCAACAGGCCGATCAGGGCACCCTTTTTCTCGATGAAATTGGCGATATGCCTGCAGAGCTGCAGACTCGTCTGTTACGGGTGTTGGCTGAAGGTGAATTCTACCGAGTCGGCGGCCATGCGCCGATTCGAGTGAACGTGCGGGTGATCGCGGCCACCCACAAGGATCTGGAGAAAGAAGTCGAAGCCGGGGCGTTTCGAGAAGACCTATTTCATCGGCTTAATGTGGTTCGAGTCCGGGTGCCCTCGTTAAATGAGCGAGCAGAGGATATCCCAGCGCTGTTTGACCATTTTCTGTCCCGCGCCGCGGAAGAGCTGGATGCGGAGCGCAAGAGTATTCATGCGGGTGCTATGCAGATTTTGCAGGGTTTCGAGTGGCCAGGTAATGTTCGTCAACTGGAGAACGTTGCACGCTGGCTAACCGTAATGACCCCTAGTTTTCAGGTACAAGTCGAAGATCTGCCGCCTGAGGTGTTGCAGAGTTCCAGCAACGAAACGGCGGTGGATTGGCAGGTTTCACTGCGCCGTTGGGCAGGCAAAAAATTGGCCCTGGGGGCGGAAGGATTGATGGATGAGGCATTGCCTGAGTTCGAGAAAACGTTGATTTCCGTGGCTCTGGAGCGTACCGGTGGACGGCGTCAGGAAGCGGCACTGTTACTGGGCTGGGGTCGCAATACTATTACCCGAAAAATTCGTGACCTGGGGATGGAGGATGGGTAGCAATAGGTGACGAAAAAATAGAGCGTTAGCTAGTCGTTGGCGCTCGGTTGTAAAGTGCTAAAACCGGCTTTTTCTAACTCAGAGGCTAGCCAGTTAGGTTCGTAACCCTTGACCACGGTTTCGCCGATGTAAAACAGTGGTACCTGAACCTTTCCAAAACGATTCAGCAAAGCGCGGCCAGCTTCATCATTGGTTTGTGGATTTATTTCAGTGAAGCGCAACCCCCGTTGGGTTAAATCTTGCCGAGCCAGGTCGCAGGCTTCGCAAACGTCGATCGCAAAAAAGGTGATGTCGCTGGGCTGAGTTTGCGACTGTTCTATCTGGCCGCTGGCAGATTTTATTTCCTGTTCAGTGAATGGCTGTTTGATGGGGGGCGAGCCCTGATAAGTTACCCGGCCCTGGTCATCTATCCAGCGGTAGAGCGTCTCAGCGTTTACCGAAAAATTAGTAGCCGCTAACAGGGCAGTGAAAATAACCAGATGAAGCGGGTAAAAAATGAAATTTTTCCGGGTGTTCACAAGAGGATCTCCCTGATATTTAGGCCTGCAGCTTCCTGGTGTGAGAATTTAGGGAAGTAACCCCCCCAGGCGTCTTTGAACTCGATACCGGTGCCATCGGACTCCGGCCCAGAAACAGAGTCCTCCAATAATGGCGCAGCTGCTGATTAACAGCAAATACTGTTTCATTTTTCGATTTGCCGGATTAAAGGGCTCGCCTAATTTTTCAAGCAGTTTGGTCTGCTGTTCCAGTTGGGACACCAGCGCCAGGTTTTTAACAATCGATTGTTGCGTCAGTGCCAACTGGGTAGAAATAGCCGCTTGCTCGGTTAGGTAGCTAGCGTCAATCCAGCCCAAAGTGCCGTCGTCGGTCTTAATGTTGGCTTGACCGTTGATAATCCTTATTAAATCGACCTGTTCACCGCTATGGATGATTTTGACGGTTGCCGCATCCTGGTTTCGGTTCTGTTTGACGCCGAGCCATAGCGAATCGATTACATAGGCTGGTTGGCTGGTCGCTAGCGTTGATGCCAATAACGCCGATAACGTGAAAATGACCATCAACAGGCGGAGCAACCACAACTGT
>JAHRWJ010000079.1 GCA_019090185.1 Immundisolibacteraceae bacterium | reverse complement strand
GGGCAGTTCCAAATAGCACTGTTAAATTTAGTATTAGCCGGGCCACCAACTTACCTACTCATGCTTGAGAGTAAGGGACGGGGAAATAACCCATCCAACAGAGCGGCTAGGGCGGCGCATGTTACCCAAATGAGAACAGAGTCACAAAACCCCAGCCCCCCCTCTTCTGACCAGGCTAAACATCAGACTAATCTTAAAGGGGTATCAGGCTAACATTAAGGTCCCACGTGATAGAATGCGGGCCCGAATAAAAGAATCCCTACGACTGCCAGCCTGAGTAAATAACTCGAAAAGCCCTGGCTCAAACAACCGTTCTCACCGGCGAAAATTAAACACTGATTCGGCCTCAAGTAGGGCAATAGACCAGATTTGGTCACCGTTTTAACACCACCAGACATCAGGAGAAGATGTTGGATCAAAATGATGTATTAATCGGCCTATTGTTGGCCACAACCATGGTCACCGTACTGATTAGCAACACCTGGAACGGTGCGCAACCCGTAGTAGCAGAGCAGTCCAGTTCGACCCAGTCACTCAATCAGAACCAGAATTTTAAAACAACAAACAAAACAGCTTCAGTCAGTGCAAGCCAAACATCATCATCCACAGCCAAAATCACCAAACAGGACAACAGCATGAGCAATAGCGATATCGTCAACATCACCATGACCACTAGCCTGGGCGACATTAAACTCGAGCTATATGCCGACAAGGCACCGCTAACGGTAGCTAATTTTGTAAGCTACGCCGAAGAAGGCTTTTACAACGACACCATCTTCCACCGGGTTATCGATGGCTTCATGATTCAGGGCGGCGGCTTCACGGCTGATTTTTCCCAAAAGCCGACCAAAGACCATCTGCAGAATGAAGCTGACAATGGCCTGAAGAATGACCATGGCACCATTGCCATGGCCCGCACACCAGACCCACACTCTGCTACTGCGCAGTTTTTTATCAACGTGTCCGACAATGATTTCCTCAATTTTCGTAGCGCTGACTCCAATGGTTATGGCTATGCTGTGTTTGGCAAAGTCGTCGACGGACTCGATGTGGTCGAAAAAATTCAGTCAGTGGCTACCGGTTCAGGCGGCCCAATGCCAACGGACGTGCCTCAGGAAACCGTGGCGATTACAGCTGTCACTGTTAATTAATAATACTGCTACAAAATACTAGGCGCCCATGGCGACCTATTTCATTGCTGATCTGCACCTGCAACCCGAAATTGGGGCTGCAGGTGCAACGTCAGCTAGCGCCGAGCTGGTTCGATTTCAGCAGTTTATAGAACGTTGCCAGGTCGACGGCGACGCCCTGTACATCCTTGGCGACCTGTTTGAAGTCTGGATTGGCGATGATGCCGGGATCGACCATTACCCAACCGCAATCAGTTGCCTTAAACAGCTAGAACTGCCACTGTTTTTGCTTCACGGCAATCGGGATTTTTTAATCGGTGAGGCGTTTTGTGCGGCCACCGGCTGCCAGTTGTTGGCGCAACCGACAATGATTCGCTGCCAGGGTAGTGATCTATTGATTGCCCACGGCGACCAGCTCTGCACCGATGATATTGAATACCAACAGATGCGCGGTCTGTTTCAGCAGCCCCAGTGGCGCGCTGAATTTCTTGCTCAACCGATCGAACTAAGGGCTCAGCAAGCGGCCAATCTTCGCGATCAGAGCCGCACCGAAAGTAGCCAGAAAGCCCAGCAGATCATGGACGTCAATGACCGGGCTGTGGTCGAGCTGCTAGAACAGCAGCAGGCGTTAACCTTGATTCATGGCCACACCCACCGGCCTGCACAACACCAGCATGAAACTAAGTCAGGGGAAGCAACCCGCTGGGTGGTTGGTAGTTGGCAGCAACATGGCGACTATGTTCGCTGGGACGAAAACGGACCAGCACTGCTGCAGGCTTGCCGTTAAAAACAACAAGCCGTTAGCAACGATAACTCCTTCCCGTTAAAACCAGTTCTCCTGGTTAAACCAGCTCTCCGGCACCTTCCTTCTCTGGCTCTTCCATGTCTTCACGGGTCAGCCCCATGAACATCAATACGGGACTGGCCACCATCAGCGATGAGTAGGTACCCACCACCACACCAATCAGTAGCGCGGTGGCAAAACCCCCAATCACTTCGCCACCCAACACCAACAGGGCTATTAGCACCAGCATGGTGGTTACTGAGGTGACCAGGGTTCTTGACAGCGAATCATTAAGCGCACCATCAATAACGTCAATCACGCCGCCCTTACGAACCGTAGAAAAGTTTTCTCGGATCCGATCAAACACCACGATGGTGTCATTAAGTGAATAACCAATCACTGCCAGTAACGCGGCTAATACGGTGAGATCAAACTCGATGGCGAACACGGAGAAGATGCCCATGGTAATCAACACATCATGCACCAACGCTGCCACCGCGCCGAGCGCAAACTGATAACGAAACCGTAGACCGACATACACCAATATCCCTAACAGTGCCCACAACAGCGCCAGGCCACCATCCTGGGTCAGCTCTTCACCGACTTGTGGCCCAACAAACTCAACACGCCGTAAACTGACATCAGCGTTCTGCTGTTGAAGTGCGCCAAGTACATCGCCACTGACTTTAGCCAGGTCACCGCCACCAGCCGCAGCCAGCCGAATCAGCACATCATGGGGGTTACCAAACAGCTGCACCACCGCATCATCGAGCCCCGCATCAATCAACGCCGATTCAATGTCGGCAATATTTGCCGGTTCGGTATAACCGACCTCAACCAAAGTTCCACCGGTAAAGTCGACACCCAGCTCAAGCCCCCGAGTCGCCAACGAACCAATTGAAATCACCAGCAACAGGCCTGACAGCGCCGCAGCAAGATGGCGGCGAGTCATAAAGCGAATAGAGCGCTTGCCATGAAAATCGACCACTGTGGCACCGATCGGCAATTTATTAACACTGCGCCCACCCCAGGAGAGGTTAACCAGTGCCCGGGTCACCACGATGGCCGTAAACATCGAGGTGAGAATGCCGAATGACAAGGTCACCGCAAAGCCTTTAATCGGGCCCGTACCAAACACAAACAGCACCGCGGCAGCGATTAAGGTGGTGATATTGGCATCAAAAATAGTCGAAAAAGCTTTATCAAAACCAGCGTGAATACTCGACTGAGGCGTATTGCCGTTGGCAATTTCTTCACGAATGCGCTCAAAAATGAGCACATTGGCATCAACTGCCATACCCACGGTTAACACGATACCCGCAATACCTGGCAGGGTTAGCGTTGCCTGCAATATGGATAGCACCGCAATCAGTAACATCAAATTCAGCGCCAGCGCCACATTAGCAACTAACCCAAAACCGCGATACCAGAGCACCATAAAACCAATCACCAGGGAGAGACCGATCAGGATAGATTGAACCCCCTGTTGAATATTGTCCTGGCCCAGGCTTGGCCCAACCGTGCGTTCTTCCACAAAGTGCATCGGCGCTGCCAGAGAGCCCGCCCTTAACAGCAGTGCTAAATCACGAGCCTCACGGCTATTCATCGAACCAGAAATCTGAAACCGGGCATTGAGTTGATCACGAATCACCGGCGCGGTTATCACCTCTTCGACCTGTTCCTCAACCGTCTTCAAGTCGCCGTCATCATCAAGAACCGTATATTTCTTGTTCTCAATAAAAATCACCGCCATCCGTTTACCGATGTTTTTAACCGTGTATTTACCCATCAGCTTGGCGCCGCGGCCATCCAGAGAGACATTAACAATCGGTTCGCCGGTCTGTGGATCAAGACCGGAACTGGCGTTAGTAATGTACTCACCGGAAAGAACCGTGCGCTTTTTCAGCAAAATACGACTGCCATCGCGATGGTCATAGAGCC
>JAHRWJ010000078.1 GCA_019090185.1 Immundisolibacteraceae bacterium | reverse complement strand
TCATGTTTTTAAACATGGCCTTGCGATGTGAGCTATTGCGATTTAACTGCCGTCCGCTCTGTCTATGCCGCATGTCGTTTTCCTAAAATTCTAATGTTTAATAAATACTTAAATGAGCAAATAGCTTAGTCTTGCGATGGCTGAAGACTGGCTGGTGGCCAGCTTTCGAGGCGCATTCCCAGCGACAACCCGTGAGCGGCTAAAACGTCCTTGATTTCATTCAGGGATTTTTTACCCAAATTGGGGGTCTTCAGCAGTTCCATCTCACTACGTTGAATCAGGTCACCAATATAGTGAACGTTTTCAGCTTTCAGACAGTTGGCTGATCGAACCGTTAACTCGAGGTCTTCGACCGGTCTAAGCAGCACTGGATCTATATCGGCTTCATCATTCTGCTCGTCGTCCTGGGTGGTGTCTTCTAAATCGACGAAGCTATGGAGCTGATCGTAAAGGATGGTTGAGGTCCGACGAATTGCTTCCTCAGGCTCAATAGTTCCATCAGTTTCTAGTTCGAAAATCAGCTTATCCAAATCTGTGCGCTGCTCTACTCGGGCATCTTCAACCCGGTAGCTAACCTGACGAACCGGTGAATAGACCGCGTCAAGCTTGAGACTACCGATGGTATCGGTTTCCTCATTATCATCGTCAGCGCGTAGCGCAGGCACATAGCCGCGTCCGGTCGTAACCGTCAGCGTCATGTCCAGGTCACCGTCATCCATCAATGTGGCGAGATGAAGCTCTGGGTTAGCAATCTCAACGTTATGATCGAGCTTGATGTCCGCAGCCGTTACCTTGCCTGGCCCTTTTTTCTGCAGGGTCAACGTGGCTGTTTCACCACTATGCAGACGAATCGCAACGTTCTTAAGATTAAGAAGGATATCGATGACGTCTTCTTTAACACCGGGATGTCCGGTGTACTCATGAAGGACACCTTCAATCTGAACTTCGGTAATTGCCGCGCCTGGCATGGAGGACAGCAGGATACGCCGTAAGGCGTTACCCAATGTATGGCCAAACCCCCGCTCTAGGGGCTCCAATGTAACCTTCGAGTGCGTACCACTGATGCGGTCGACTTTTATCACTCGTGGTCTTAGAAAATCTGCTACTGAATTTGTCATCAATACCCCTCGCTGAGGATGCCTGATATCTACTATTCGTAAATCGTAATAACGACTACTAACCGAACAGTTATTCACCCACGGGAAACCCCCGGTAGGCGCTGTTCCTGTTTAAACCCGACGTTTTTTCGGTGGTCTGCAGCCGTTGTGAGGAATCGGTGTGATGTCATTAATGCTGGTTATTTTAAAACCGTTAGCATTTAAAGACCGTACAGCTGACTCGCGCCCTGGGCCTGGTCCGTTAACCATCACGTCTAGGTTCTTAACGCCATATTCCTTGGCGCCTTCTCCGGCCCGCTCTGCAGCCACCTGCGCCGCGAATGGGGTGCTTTTCCGAGAGCCTTTAAAACCACAGGCACCGGCAGTACTCCAGGACAACGCATTGCCCTGTCGATCGGTAATGGTCACGATGGTGTTATTGAAAGACGCGTGGATATGAGCCACGCCATCAGTGACGACCTTTTTGACCTTTTTACGGGCTTTACCTGTTGCCATGCTAAATATCCTGTTCGAGTCTTAGACTTAATAATTCAGTATTCGGAACGCAGCTTTAAACTAGCGTCGAATAGGTTTACGCGGACCTTTACGGGTACGGGCGTTGGTTTTCGTACGTTGGCCGCGCAGTGGCAATCCACGACGATGGCGGATACCACGGTAAGAACCAAGATCCATCAGCCGCTTAATATTCATCGCGATACTACGACGCAGATCACCCTCGATGGATGATTGACCAATGTATTGACGTAACGCTTCGATCTGCGCTTCTGTCAAATCCTTAATCTTGGCGTCATGAGGCACGTTAACAGCATCACAAATTTTCTTGGACTGACTACGGCCTACCCCATAAATGGAGGTCAACGCAATCACTGCGTGCTTATGATCCGGGACATTGATTCCGGCTATACGTGCCATTTAATTACTCCAGACTAGTTTGGATAGGGCCCTGATGGCCTTATGTACTGGCTTCAACTCAGGTCAACCCTGGCGCTGTTTATGTTTAGGATCTTTACAGATAACCCGCACAACACCATTACGTTTGATCACTTTACAATCACGGCACATTTTTTTTACCGACGCCCTGACTTTCATAACTAAACCCCAAAATTACACAAATATGGTTACAGACTCAGCGGAATAGACCGCCGGCACCCTGCCCCTGCTTTCCTGACTTTTTCATTAAGCTGTCGTATTGCTGACTCATCAAATGGGTCTGAACCTGCGTAATGAAATCCATAATCACCACAACAACGATCAACAACGAAGTACCGCCGAAATAGAACGGCACTGTTAAATAAGCCACGAGAAACTCTGGCAACAAACAGACCAGAGTAATGTAAATCGCGCCTGCCACCGTTAACCGGGTAACAATCGCGTCAATATGACGTGCCGTCTGCTCGCCCGGGCGAACTCCTGGCACATAGGCGCCTGACCGCTTTAAATTGTCGGCGGTATCTTTTGGATTAAACACCACTGCTGTATAGAAGAAGCAGAAGAAAATAATACCAAGCGCATAACAAAAAACGTACAGCGGTTGTCCGGGGGATAAGGCAGTAGAAAGATCGCCCAGCCACCCAAACCCATCGATGTCCCTGGCAAAACCTGCAAAGGTGCTAGGGAACAGAATTATACTCGAAGCGAATATCGGTGGGATGACTCCGGCCATATTCAATTTCAAAGGTAAGTGGCTTGTCTGGCCCGCATATACCTTGTTGCCCTGCTGGCGCTGGGCGTAATTCACGGTTAACCGCCGCTGACCACGCTCAACAAATATCACAAAATAAACCACTGCGATGGTCAGCAGAAAAAGCACCAGTACCATTCCGGGCGATATCTCGCCGGTGCTCGCCATTTCCATCGTGCCGCCGATTGCTCCGGGTAAACCAGACACAATCCCCGCAAATATAATCAAAGAGATACCGTTACCGATACCACGCTCAGTAATCTGCTCACCTAGCCACATCAGAAACATAGTTCCAGTGACCAGGGTTAACATCGTAATCAACCGAAAGGCGAAGCCTGGATCGTTGACCACCGCGAATCCGCCGGATGTTTGCCCTTCGAGCGCTACTGCTATTCCAAAAGACTGCACGGCGGCTAACACCACCGTCGCCTGACGGGTGTATTGCGTTATCTTACGCCGCCCAGCTCCACCATCTTTTTTCAGCTGTTCCAACTTTGGGTGCACACTGGTCAACAACTGCATGATGATCGACGCAGATATATAGGGCATGATTCCCAGTGCCAACACCGAGAACCGACCCAGTGCACCACCGGAAAACATATTAAACATATCCAGCACGGTGCCGCTCTGCGCTTCGAACAGCGCCGCCAGCGCCTGTGGGTTGATACCCGGCACAGGCACGTGTGTACCGAACCTAAAAATCGCTAACGCACCGAATACAAACAGGATCCGGTTGCGTAATTCAACTAGCCCGCCGCTACCACTGGGTTTCGCGGGTGTAGTGTTCTTACTAACATCAGTGCCAGAAGATTTCCGACCGCTGTTACGAACGCGATTTTTTGATTTAGCCACGAATCAATCTACTCTTCGATGCTACCGCCAGCGGCTTCGATTGCCTTACGGGCACCCGAAGAGGCTCCAATACCTTTCAGCTTTACGGCCTTAGATACAGCCCCAGAGTTAAAAACCTTGGCGAATTTAACGGCACCGTTAATAACACGCGCTGCTTTCAAAGTTTCGAGACTCACAAGGTCGCCAACAACTTTATCGAGCTCAGAAAGTCTGATCTCTGCGGTAATCAGCGCTTTAGCTGAACGGAACCCGCGTTTAGGCAATCTACGTTGAATCGGCATCTGGCCGCCTTCAAAGCCTACCTTATGAAAGCCACCGCTACGGGATTTCTGTCCCTTATGTCCACGGCCACATGTTTTACCTAGACCGGAACCGATGCCACGGCCAACTCGTTTGCGGTTTTGTTTAGAACCATCCGCGGGTGATAGGGTATTGAGTTCCATCAGGCTTCCTCTACCTTAACCAGGTATTCAATCTTATTGATCATGCCGCGATTTGAAGGTGTATCTTCAACTTCCACCGTCTGGTTGATACGGCGTAATCCTAAACCTTGAACGCAGGCTTTATGGGCTTTAAGGCGACCGATGATACTTTTAACCAGGGTTACCCGGACTGTTTTGTTAGCAGCCATTTCAACCTCTCAACTGTTCTAAATCGAGACCACGTTTGGCGGCTATCTGTCTTGGCGACTCTGCCTGGATCAATCCAGAAATCGTCGCTGACACCACGTTAATTGGATTAGTGGTGCCTATGCATTTCGCCAGAATGTTGCGTACACCCAACGCTTCGAATACCGCACGCATCGGCCCACCGGCAATAATCCCGGTACCCTCTGACGCGGGCTGCATATAGACTCGTGCGGCACCATGGCGACCAGTGATCGCATAAAAGATAGTGCCCTCATCCAGGTCCACATCTATCATGTTTTTGCGAGCGTCTTCCATCGCTTTCTGAATAGCAATCGGCACTTCACGCGCCTTACCCTGACCAAAACCAACCTTACCCTGACCGTCGCCTACTACTGCTAGCGCCGAGAAGCCAAACTGTCGGCCGCCCTTTACTACTTTAGCAACACGGCGGATATTGACCAGTTTCTGGATCTCATCCTGATCATTTGCATCTGCACGAGCCATGACTATCTCCTAAATTTCCAAACCATGTTCGCGGGCCGATTCGGCCAACGCTTTAACGCGACCGTGATAGCGGAAACCGGAACGGTCAAAAGCAACTTTGTTGATGCCAGCGGCGAGCGCGCGTTCTGCTATCGCTTTTCCGACGGCTTTGGCACCCTCGACGTTGCCGGTATATGTAAGTGCTTCGCTGATACTTTTATCTACCGTGGTTGCTGACGCCAGTACCTGAGTGGAATCGGCATTGATCAGCTGCGCGTAGATATGACGCGGCGTACGGTGAATGCTCAAGCGCACCGCACCGAGTTCCTTAATTTTAGCCCGGGTCTTGCGACTACGTCGCAATCGGGAAGTCTTCTTATCCATTTACTAATATCCTGTACGGCTAAACCGAGTCTATCCAGAACTACCTATTTCTTCGCTTCTTTACGACGCACATGCTCGTCGCTATAACGAACACCTTTGCCTTTGTAGGGCTCGGGTGGACGAATCGACCGGATGTTTGCAGCAAACTGACCGACCTTCTGCTTGTCCACACCTTTGATAATGATCTTGGTTTGCGAAGGCGTCTCTACTTCTAGCCCCTCGGGAATATCCAAATCTACTGGATGCGAAAACCCTAGCTGCAAGTTTAATGACTTACCCTTGCTTTGCGCTCGATAACCCACACCGACTAAATCCAATTCTTTGGAAAAGCCTACGGTAACACCTTGAACCATGTTACTAACCAGAGCGCGAATCGTTCCGCTCATGGCGTCAGCAAACATCGTGTCGTCATTAGCTGAGACCTGCAGGGTGCTGCCTTCCTGAGCGATTGAAATCACGCCAATTAGCTTCTGCTGGATAGACCCTTTGGGGCCTTTAACTGTTATCACACCGTCTGCGATAGTAGCTTCGCTACCACCAACCAATTCTACCGGTTCCTTACCAATCCGTGACATGCAAGAACCCTCAGGCGACGTAACAGAGCAATTCACCACCAACACCCGCACTACGTGCAGCCCGATCGGTCATGATGCCCTGAGGTGTAGAAACCACGGTAATGCCGAGCCCGCGTTTGACCGCTGGGATTTCCTTAGCACCGCGATACTTGCGCAAGCCAGGACGGCTTGCTCGCGTAATCGTTGTTATGACTGGCTTGCCTTCGTAATACTTAAGCACCACCGTTAGCGTACTCTTGCCCGCGCCCTGCTCAGCAACACTGTAACTTTCTACGTAGCCTTCCTGTTTCAGCACTTCGGCAATAGCAGCCTTAAGCTTAGAGCCAGGCATGCTCACCTCAACCTTCTGTCTGACAAGGCCGTTACGGACCCTGGTCAACATGTCGGCGATGGGATCGCTCATAGTCATCGAATTAATCCTTTCTTCTTACCAAGTATTCTGTTTAGCCAAACCTTCGGCTTCCTACCAGCGCTGCTGGCCTACCAACTTGCCTTAACCATTCCTGGAATGTCGCCTCGCATGGCGGCTTCCCGAAGCTGGGTACGTGCCATACCAAATTTGCGATAGACACCTTTTGGCCGACCGGTTAACCGACAGCGATTGACCACCCTTACCTGACTGGTGTCACGCGGCAGTTTCTGCAGCTTAATGCCGGCTGCGTCGCGCTCTTCAAAACTCAAGGTCTGATCAATGATCATAGCTTTGAGTTGATTTCTTAGTTGGACGTGTTTCGCTACTGCCTTCTTACGCTTTTCATTGCGCAAAATCACCGATTTCTTTGACACCTGTCAGCCTCCTGTTTGCTAGCTGGCTAGTTTTTAAAAGGGAAGCGAAATGCGGTGAGTAAGGCATGGCCTTCTTCATCGGTTTGCGCTGTGGTTGCAATGGCTATATCCAAACCGCGGATTTTTTCGATCTTATCGTACTCGATCTCCGGGAAGATAATTTGTTCTGTGACACCCATATTATAGTTGCCACGACCGTCAAAAGACTTCCCAGACACACCGCGAAAATCTCGGACTCTGGGGATGGCAATATTAATCAGCCGATCAAGGAACTCATACATACGCTCGCTGCGCAGGGTAACTTTACACCCCACTGGCCAGCCTTCTCTGATCTTAAACCCGGCAACCGAATTACGCGCCATTCGAACCTGGGGCTTCTGCCCGGCGATCAGCGTCATGTCAGCTACGGCACCAACCATCGCCTTCTTATCTGCTGCTGCTTCACCGACACCCATATTCAGCACGATCTTGGTGATTTTGGGGATCTGCATGACATTCTGGTAGCCGAACTGCTCTTGCAGCTTGGGCATAACCTCGGTTTGATAAATTTCTTTTAACCTATTCATGTTCTATCTCTCGTTACTGCAACACCGGTCTAGGCGTCGAGTACTTCACCATTAGATTTAAAAAAGCGCACTTTACGACCATCTTCAAGCGTCTTGATACCAATACGATCGGCTTTTCCGGTCACTGAATTTACCAGCGCAATATTTGAAACCTGTAAAGGCATGGCTTTGTTTATGATGCCGCCTGGTTCGTTTGCGTTTGGGTTCGGTTTCTGGTGTTTTTTAACCATATTGATGCCTTCTACTAGCACCCGGCTTTTTTCCAGAACCTTAGTGACCAACCCTGTTTTACCTTTATCTTTACCGGCAATGACAATGACTGAGTCGTTTACTTTGATCTTTTTCATAGCGAGTTTCCTAAATCACTTCTGGCGCTAAAGACACCAACCGCATGAAACTGTCAGTACGCAATTCACGCGTCACTGGGCCAAAAATGCGAGTGCCGATAGGCTGTTCTGCTGCGTTAAGCAGCACCACAGCATTACTGTCAAAACGAATAAGAGAGCCATCACCGCGGCGTACGCCACTGCGGGTACGAACCACTACCGCCTTATGTACTTCACCTTTACTGACTTTGCCCCGAGGTGCCGCTTCTCTAATCGACACTCGAATCACATCACCAATCCCGGCGTAACGACGTTTTGAACCGCCTAACACCTTGATACACATTACCCGCTTAGCGCCGCTGTTATCAGCAACGTCGAGTATGGTCTGCATTTGAATCATGGCTGTCTCGAAGCCCCTTACCTTTAGCTACCGCATCGTGCGTAGCGATTGAATATCAACCGGTTTATTAACCGCGTGCTTTTTCCAACACTCGCAACAAGCGCCAGTTTTTGGTCTTAGAAACCGGACGTGTCTCTACGATTTCAACGAGATCGCCTTCATTACATTCGTTGTTCTCGTCGTGAGCATGGAAGCGACTCGACTTACGGATATATTTTTTATAGAGCGGGTGCTGTAACCGGCGCTCCACCAGTACGCTGATGGACTTATCCATCTTGGTACTTACTACTTTACCGACCGTTTTACGCCCAGCTGTCTCTTTTTCGCTCATGACTCAGCCTGTGTTCGTTTCTCGTTCAAAATTGTCTTAATTCGAGCGATACTCCGACCTACCTTCTTGAAGGCAGACGGATTCGCCAGCTGGCTGGTAGCCCGCTGTACTCGTAAGTTAAATTGTTCGCGGTGTGCTTTGCCGAGCATTTCTTTGAGCTCATCCACACTTTTTGATCGCAATTCTGCTGCGGCCATGACTACACCCGTCTAATAAAAGTAGTTTTAATTGGCAGCTTCGCAGCAGCCAATGCAAAGGCTTCCCGAGCAGTTTGCTCGTCAACACCTTCCATTTCATAAAGCATACGACCGGGTTGAATCTGTGCTACCCAATACTCGACCGCGCCTTTGCCTTTACCCATTCTTACTTCAAGCGGCTTTTTTGTAATTGGCTTATCCGGGAAAATTCGAATCCAAATCTTGCCACCACGTTTGACATGCCGATTCATCGCCCGCCTGGCTGCTTCGATCTGCCGTGCAGTTATACGTCCGCGACCAATCGCCTTTAGACCGAATTCACCAAAGCTGACTTTATTGCCAACGTGGGCCAGCCCTCGGTTTCGACCCTTAAATTGTTTACGGAATTTCGTCCGTTTCGGCTGCAACATGGTTATTGACCCTGCTGTTGATTTTCTGACTCAGCCGGCGCTTTAATGGTCTTACGGGTTCTAAGAACCTCACCCTTAAAAATCCAGACCTTAATGCCAATAATGCCGTAGGTAGTGTGCGCTTCTGCCGTGCCGTAATCGATGTCAGCACGAAAAGTATGCAGCGGTACCCTTCCTTCGCGATACCATTCGGTACGGGCAATTTCTGCTCCGTTTAAACGACCAGCAAGGTTGATACGAATCCCTTCAGCACCCAGACGCATTGCATTTTGTACAACACGCTTCATGGCGCGGCGAAACATAATCCGTCGTTCCAATTGCTGTGCGACACTGTCTGCTACTAAATGGGCGTCAAGTTCCGGCTTACGCACTTCTTCGACGTTGACGTTAACGGGCTGACCAACGATGCCGGTAAGCTCTTTACGCAAGCGATCGATATCTTCGCCCTTTTTGCCGATAACAATACCCGGCCGTGCGGTATGTATAACGATACGCGCACTCTGTGACGGACGCTCGATATCAATACGACTTACCGATGCGCTTTTCAATTTCGCACGGATGTACTCACGTACTCTAATGTCGTTTACTAGATTATCGGCGAAATCACCACCCTGTGCGTACCAGCGTGCGGTGTGTTCCTTAACGATACCGAGGCGTATGCCTATCGGATTTACTTTTTGGCCCATAGCAGATCTCTTGCTCTTAGTCGTCGCTGACCACGATGTTGATGTGGCAACTGCGTTTCAAAATCCGATTGCCACGGCCTCGTGCCCTGGCGCGAAACCTTTTCTGCGTCGGACCTTCGTCGACGTAGATGGTTTTAACCCGTAATTCATCGATATCTGCGCCGTTGTTATTTTCGGCATTTGCGATAGCTGATTCGAGCAGCTTGCGCACCACGGCCGCAGCCTTTTTGGGACTGAACGCCAAAATCTCGAGCGCTCGTTCCACCGCTAAGCCGCGGATTTGATCCGCTACTAGCCGGCCTTTCTGCGCCGATAAATCGGTGCCACTTAATTTTGCACTGGTATCCATAATCAGAAGCCTATTAGCGTTTGGCTTTCTTGTCGGCGGTGTGACCGCGGTACGTCCGCGTCAACACAAACTCGCCGAGCTTGTGGCCGACCATATTTTCATTAATCAGAATCGGTATGTGAGCGCGACCGTTATGGACCGCGAGCGTCAGACCAATCATGTCTGGCATAACCGTAGACCGCCGTGACCAGGTTTTGATCGGACGACGATTATTGGTCTCTGCTGCCTCGGCAACCTTTTTCATCAAATGGTGGTCCACAAAAGGACCTTTTTTAATTGAACGTGGCACCTTACTGCACTCCGTTTAACACTTACTTATTTCGTCTACGGACGATGGCTTTATCGGTTCGTTTGTTTGAACGAGTTCGATGACCCTTAGTTGGCTGTCCCCAGGGTGAAACTGGGTGACGACCACCTGATGTGCGGCCTTCACCACCACCATGCGGATGATCAACCGGATTCATAGCAACCCCTCGAACTGTAGGCCTTACACCACGCCAACGCATTGCTCCAGCTTTGCCGATCGAGCGCAGGCTGTGCTCCGAATTGCCAACTTCTCCAAGCGTCGCACGGCAGTTAACCAGCAGCTTTCTCATCTCACCAGATTTCAGCCTTAAGGTCGCATAGGCACCTTCACGCGCAACCAACTGAGCTGAGGTGCCCGCACTTCGTGCGATCTGCGCCCCTTTACCCGGCTTTAGCTCTATACAATGCACTACCGAACCGAGCGGCATGCTATCAAGCGGCATGCAGTTGCCGACCTCGATGGGTGTCTCGATTCCGGAAACAACCGTATCGCCCGCGCTGACACCCTTGGGTGCGATCATGTACCGACGTTCACCGTCCGCATATAGCAACAGGGCAATATTAGCACTGCGATTGGGATCGTATTCTAGCCGTTCAACCTTGGCAGGAACATCGTCCTTATTGCGTTTAAAATCGATGACACGATAGCGCTGCTTATGGCCGCCACCACGATGACGGGTTGTGATCCGCCCGTGATTATTACGCCCACCGGTTTTGCTGAGTTTCTCAATCAGTGGTGCATAGGGTTGCCCCTTGTGCAGTTCTGGATTGACCACCGAGATGACAAAACGTCGTCCGGGTGAAGTTGGTTTTCTCTTTACTACTGCCATGTTGATCGTTCCGTTATTCGCTCGTCACCGTTAGGTGAGTGAACTGAAATCGATGTCTTGCCCTGCTTCCAGGGTGACGTAGGCCTTTTTCCAATCTTTACGACGACCCATAAAGCGACCAAAACGTTTTGCTTTGCCCTTTACATTTAAGGTCGCCACCTTGCTTACATTGACACCAAACAAGCCTTCAACCGCTTGTTTAATCTCCAATTTATTAGCGTCAGTAGCCACTCTGAAACAAAACTGAGAGTTGAGCTCTGAACCCATCGCCGCTTTCTCGGAGACGTGCGGGCCGAGAATCACGTTCATCAACCGGCCCTGACTTGGAAAGTTACTCATTAGAGCCGCTCCTCAAAAGATTTCAAAGCGTCAGCTGTGATTACCACTTTTTCATTGCCAACCAGATCCACCGGCCCAAGCTGTGACAGCGTACAAGTGGTCACTTTGGGTATGTTGCGGCTAGCTAAATAGAGCTTTTCATCAAATTCTAAATCTATCAGCAAGACACTGTTGTAGCGGTCATCTTGAGTTAAACCCCAGGTAGCCAGTTGCGCTGCCCATGCACCCGTCTTAGGGGTTTCTGGTTTTAAAGCATCTACTACAACCAGGCGCTCCTGACGAATCAGCTCACCGAGGATACTGCGCATACCAGCCCGATGCATCTTACGGTTCACTTTCTGCTGATGATGCCGATCGTCGTGAACAAAGGTCTTACCCCCACCACGCCAGAGTGGACTTTTAACGGTACCAGCACGGGCCTTACCCATACCTTTTTGACGCCATGGCTTACGGCCACTACCAACCACATCACTGCGGCTAAGATGACCAACGGTATCGCCGCGGGCATTTGAAAGATAGGCAGTCACTAACTGATGAACAAGACCAGGATTGAATTCAGAAGCGACAACACTATCGCTGATCTCCAGTGTTCCGGCCTTGCTACCGTCTAACCCTGTAATAGCTAATTCCATTACTAGCTCCCCGCCGCTTTAATCGACGGCTTAACCACGAGGCGACTACCAGTAAAACCCGGCACCGCGCCCTTAATCAGCAGTAAATTTCGTTCGGAATCTACCCGAACCACTTCGAGCCCTTGTTGAGTACGCTGCACGCTACCCAAGTGCCCAGCCATTTTTTTGCCTGGAAACACACGTCCTGGAGACTGGTTCTGCCCGGTTGAACCTGGTGCACGATGGGAAACAGAGTTGCCATGAGTGGCATCCTGCATCTGGAAATGCCAGCGTTTAACCGCTCCCGCAAAACCCTTACCCTTAGAGACACCGGTTACATCGACGATCTGCCCTTCTGCAAACCTTTCGACGGTTAGCTCTGATCCAGCTTCTAGGCCTTCAAGATCTGCAACGTCAACCCGAAATTCCTTTAGACCTTCGCCAGGTTTGACGTCAGCTTTCGCGAACTCACCTGCTTTAGGTTTAGCCACAAGACTTGGCCTTTTGTCGCCCCAGGTAACCTGGATCGAGTCATAGCCGTCACTGTCATTGCTTTTGATCCGAACCACCCGGTTGTTATTAATCTCAACAACCGTTACTGGAACGGAACGGCCATCTTCGGTAAAAACGCGGGTCATGCCTCGCTTTTTGCCTATTAATCCGATCGCCATCTTCTTTAATTCCTTGCCTAGGTCCGTTAACCGAGCTTGACTTGAACGTCAACACCGGCTGCCAGGTCCAAATTCATCAATGCATCAACTGTTTTGTCAGTTGGATCAATAATATCGACCAGACGTTTATGGGTTCGAATCTCGAATTGATCGCGAGAGTCTTTATCTTTATGGGGTGAACGCAATACTGTGTGCCGCTCGATACGAGTCGGCAGCGGTATTGGGCCACACACTCTTGAACCAGTACGCTTCACCGTATCTACAATCTCGGTCACAGAGTTATCGATCAACTTATGTGAAAAAGACTTCAAACGGATCCTGATTTTTTGACTTGCCATCACCAATTACTCAATAATTTTAGCGACAACGCCGGCGCCCACTGTGCGTCCGCCTTCACGGATCGCAAAGCGTAGCCCTTCGTCCATCGCTATTGGGGTGATCAAATCAACCACCAGGGATATATTGTCTCCAGGCATCACCATTTCGGTGCCTTCTGGCAGCAAACATTCGCCGGTCACGTCCGTGGTACGGAAGTAGAACTGCGGACGGTAGCCTTTGAAAAACGGAGTGTGACGTCCGCCTTCGTCTTTGGAGAGTATGTAAACTTCTGCATCAAACTTGGTATGCGGTGTAATCGAGCCGGGCTTACATAACACCTGGCCGCGCTGGACTTCTTCGCGCTTGGTGCCACGCAGCAGTACGCCGACGTTATCTCCTGCACGACCTTCGTCGAGCAGTTTGCGAAACATCTCAACACCGGTACAGGTGGTGACGACGGTATCGACAATACCAACGATGGCGACTTCTTCGCCCATCTTCAGGATACCGCGCTCTACACGACCGGTTACGACGGTACCGCGACCGGAGATCGAGAACACGTCTTCGACTGGCATTAAGAAATCACCGTCGATGGCCCGTTCTGGCTCTGGAATATAGGTATCCAGCGCTTCTACTAATTTGTCTATTGAAGGAATACCGATGTCGCTGGTATCACCTTCGAGTGCTTTGAGGGCACTTCCGACGATGACTGGGGTGTCGTCACCGGGGAAATCATACTTGTCGAGTAACTCGCGAACTTCCATTTCGACTAACTCGAGCAGCTCGTCATCGTCGACCATGTCGGCTTTGTTCATATAGACGACGATGTATGGCACACCAACCTGACGTGACAGCAGGATGTGCTCGCGGGTCTGTGGCATGGGGCCGTCGGCTGCGTTAACAACCAGGATGGCTCCATCCATTTGTGCGGCGCCGGTGATCATGTTTTTCACATAATCGGCATGTCCGGGACAATCGACGTGAGCATAGTGGCGATTGTCTGATTCGTACTCTACATGGGCGGTTGCGATGGTGATACCACGCTCACGCTCTTCTGGTGCGTTATCAATCTGGTCGTAACCTTTGGTTTCGCCGCCATGCTTGGCTGCCATTACCGTGGTTAACGCCGCTGTCAGTGTGGTTTTACCATGGTCAACGTGACCAATGGTGCCCACGTTGACATGGGGTTTTGTTCGTTCGAATTTTTCCTTGGACACCGGCAGAACCTCTCGTTACGCACATCAATCATTCAGTAAAACAATCCGGCAATCTCACCGGACAACAAACAACACTGCAAAATACTGGCAGCTCTCTCTTGCGCCAGATCAGGGGACACCCAAACTGGAGCTCACAACCGGATTTGAACCGGTGACCTCTTCCTTACCAAGGAAGTGCTCTACCGACTGAGCTATGTGAGCCTGCACTCTAAAGCCTAGAAACCCAGCCTCTTCCTTACGAAAAAAGCACCATATCTGGAGCGGGTGATGGGAATCGAACCCACACTATCAGCTTGGAAGGCTGAAGTTCTACCGTTGAACTACACCCGCCTTTTATTCTGCATTCCTGGTGGAGGGGGTAGGATTCGAACCTACGAAGGCTGAGCCAGCAGATTTACAGTCTGCCCCCTTTGGCCGCTCGGGAACCCCTCCAGAAATTGAGCCGGGCATTCTGA
>JAHRWJ010000009.1 GCA_019090185.1 Immundisolibacteraceae bacterium | reverse complement strand
CCCAGCTCGGTTTTAAACGCAGCTTTGCAGCGCTGGCATTTGTTGTTTTGCCGCTGGCCTTTAGTTACCACCTGGCCCATAACCTCAATCACCTAATTCGCGAGACCGCTGGTTCACTGCAGGTGGTGTTGAATCCACTGGGCCTAAATAGTCTGCCCCTGTCGATGGCCGAGAAACATCTGCGCCATCAGCAACTCTGGATCAGCGCTGAGTGGTTACATTTAATGCAGGCCGGGTTAATGCTGATCGGTTTCTGGTTGGCGATCAACATCATCCGCCACCGCAGTCAGAGTTTATTAACCGCCGACCAATCGGTAACCCGGTTACAGTTACTGCCGATGACCGGATTTGCCGCCACCATTACCGGTTTTCACCTCTGGATGTTGATGCAGCCAATGTTGATGAGAATGTGATGACCCGAAAATTAAACAATCAAACAGGGCCGTCGGTTGGATAGACGCGAGTTTTTTAAATCTGCGCTAAAGCGTGGGGCGCGGAGTGCTGTCAATCACGCCGAACAGCAGGTCGAGCAAAAGGCCAAACAGTGGATTCGGCCACCATTCGCAATCGCCGAATTAGACTTTCTGCTCTCCTGTAGCCGCTGCGGCGACTGTATAGCGGCCTGTCCTCACCAGGTGGTGTTTGCACTACCAGCCCGACTTGGTGCCAAAGTGGTTGGCACCCCCGCGCTTGATCTGCTCAACAAGGGTTGTCATCTCTGCAGCGACTGGCCCTGTGTTGAGGCCTGTAACGAAACCGCCCTGGCGTTACCGGAGACCAACCCGGCGGAGACGCCACCGCCAGAGAGTGACCCACCAAAGCCAGCGCTGACTCCGCAACTGCTGCCACCCAAATTAGCGACGCTAACGATCAATGTCGAAACCTGTTTACCTTATCAGGGGCCAGAATGTGGTGCCTGCGATAACAGTTGTCCGCTGCCAGGCGCTTTGCGGTGGGATGGGGTGAGGCCGGTGATTGATGATGAAAAATGTGTCGGTTGTGGTCTCTGCCGGCAGGCTTGTATTCTGGAACCGAAGGCGATTGGGGTGGGGGCTTGAGTGTCATAATAGCTATCAAAAAGGTTGCTGGATTCTATGGCCGGTTTTATTAAATACGCGCCACAGATGCGGGATTAAGATCATTCCAAAGCCAGGTCAATGAGAGACTTTTTCGGTTTTGCCAGCAAGCTCATAGCGCCGGCCAAAACAGCGGGCGTTAAAACCCGGAGAGTCTATACTGCTAACCCGCCAGAAACAGTGGCACGGTTAAGGGGCTCCTTAACTGTGTAAATCGTTTTCCAAGGCTCTTTCTAAGGCTCTGTGATTGAATCTGAAACCCTCCCTACTTAATGGCTACCCGGCTTGAGCTTTTGAGTCATCAATCATTACTGTTATGCCACGATTGTGATCTTGTGATCGCTAATCGCTCGGTCGGTTCTGGTGAAAGGGTGGTCTGCCCACGTTGTCATGCGGTGCTTTACGAGGTCCGCCCTGACTCCGTCAATCGGGTGCTTGCGCTGTCGCTTACCGGGCTGATGCTGTTTATTCCGGCCAACACGCTACCGATCATGAACTTGCAACTGATCGGCAGCAGTAGTAGCAATACCATGGTTAATGGGGTGGTGCAGCTGGTTAGCCAGGGTTACTGGTGGATGGCTTTTCTGGTGCTTTTTTGCAGTGTTCTGGTGCCGGTAATCGAGTTGTTAATCCTGTTTGTTCTCGGCCTGGCAGTTAAGCTTGGCCGTTGGCGTCAGCTGGCTATTAGCTTACTGAAATGGCAGGGCCGGATCAGCGAATGGGGCATGCTTGAGGTGTATATGCTCGGCATTGTGGTGGCATTCGTAAAAATGAAAGACCTGGGTGACCTGCACGCTGGGATGGGGTTGGCTGCATTTATAGGGTTACTGCTAATGACAATACTCACCAACCTCTGTTTTGATCGGCATCATTTTTGGGAAAGGGCCGATGACATCAAACCCTAATCAGCAAACCGGCTCGGTAGCAGGGCTGTTGTTATGTGACTGCTGCCATCTTGTCAGTCGCCGTCGTAAGCAACCGGGCAGCAACCATTGCCCGCGCTGTTATGCTGACCTGTCGGTACGGTTACCTAATAGCATGGCTAAAACCTGGTGGCTGTTGGCAGGTGCCGTACTGCTGCTGCTGCCAGCAAATCTCTACCCGGTCATGACAGTGGTGTATTTTGGCAAGGGAGAGCCCGATACCATCATCTCGGGCGTTATTCATCTGTTACATGGCGGCATGGTGCCGATCGCGCTGCTGGTGTTCATTGCCAGCATTGCGGTGCCGGTGATGAAATTGGTGGGTATTAGTGTGCTGTTATTGACCGTACAGCGTGGCTGGTCGCTGAGCAAACAGCAGTGCACTATTATGTACCGCTATGTGGAATTTATTGGACGTTGGTCGATGCTAGATCTGTTCATGATTTCCATCCTGGTTACGCTGGTGGATTTGGGCGAAATTGCCACTATCACCGCCGGTGCAGGTGCAACTGCCTTTGCGGGTGTGGTGGTCCTTACCATGCTCGCGGCCAGCAGTTTTGATCCGCGACTGTTGTGGGACCTAGAGCAATCTGTCCCAGAAGAATCCCAGAAAAAAAACCAAACAACATGAGAACAACAGGGGCTAACCATGGCTGAAACAGATATTCCGGATGCGCTCGTTGAACCGCCCAAAGGCTTTCCCATCGTTTGGCTGCTGCCCTTTATTGCGCTTCTTCTTGGTGGTTGGTTGTTCTATCAGGCCCTGCTTGATGCGCCAGAAGAAATTCAGATTCAGTTTCCCTCGGCCACAGGTATCGTGGTCGACAAGACCGAAGTGCGTTTTAAGGGCATTTCAATTGGCCAGGTGAAAGGCCTCGCTATCAGTGAAGACCTACAATCGGTCGAGGTGAAAGTCGAAATCAACCGCCGGGCAGTGCCTGGCCTTGTCGAAGGCACGCGCTTCTGGTTAGTCACGCCAAGAGCGAGCCTGGCGGGAATCTCCGGACTCGATACCCTGCTGGCCGGCTCCTACATCAATGTGGCTCCGGCAGAATTAGGCTCTGGATTACCGAAACGAAAATTTACCGCGCTGGATGAGCCGCCACCGTTAGATACCTCAGTACCTGGGTTACACCTGACCCTTGAAGCCAGTGACCTTGGCTCGTTGTTCATTGATGCCCCAGTAATTTACAGCGACTTTACCATTGGCTCGGTGCAAGCATACAAACTACGCAAGGATGGCCTGGGTGTCGATGTCAGTATCTATATCCAACCCGAATTCACCTACCTGGTTAATGTTGGCAGTCGTTTTTATAACAGCAGTGGTATCTCGTTCAGTGGTGACCTGACTGGATTCGATTTAAAACTCGATTCCCTGGCCTCACTGCTGGTGGGAGGCATTACATTACATAACGGCAATATCCGTAACACCGCTAAGGCTGCTAACGGTGATAGCTATCAGCTCTATGAGGATTTTGCCGCCGCCAAAGCTGGGGAAGTCATTCAGTTACGTTTACCGACCGCAGAAGGGCTCACCGCCGGACGCACCCAGATCAAGTACAAGGGTTATGTGATTGGTCATATTCAGTCCCTGAGATTAACCGCTGACAAGCAGGCCACCCTGGCCAAAGCCGCCATGGTGCCTGGGGCCAGGCGCTACCTCAACAGTGGTGCCCGTTTCTGGTTGGTAAAGCCCCGGCTCAGCTTGACTGAAATCACCGGCTTAGAAACCCTGGTGACCGGTAACTATTTAGAGATGGAAATAGGGTCTGGCGTCGATCAACGTGAATTTGTGGTGCTGGAGAACCCGCCGATGCTCAGCTACGACGTGCCGGGGCTGCACATAACACTGCGCAGCGAAACCCTGGCTTCTATCGAGCGAGACACGCTAGTTACCTACCGCGAGATAACAGTCGGCAACGTCGAGGGCTATGAGTTAGCAGCCGACAAAAAATCGATATTGCTCCATCTTTTCATCCAACCCGAGTATGCCTACCTGGTCAATAAAAGCACCCGCTTCTGGAACACCAGCGGTATCGACATCAGCGGAGGTCTGTCCGGCATAAAACTGCGGATCGGTTCGATCGGCTCGATCCTGCGAGGCGGTATTGCCTTCAGCACAGACCTGGCCACCGATAAGGCTGGAAAAGCCCGCAATGGCGATGTTTATGATCTTTACGGAGATATCGAGGAGGCCACTGCACGGGGGCTCGAAATTCACCTGGCATTCAGCTCTGGTGAGGGGCTCGCTATCGGTACAGTCATCAAACATATGGGCATTGAGGTGGGTAAGGTCAAAGCGGTCAGCCTCAACCATTCGTTGTCCGGCGTAACGGTAACCGCAGTGCTCGCGATCAGCGCAAAACAGTTAGCCGTAGAAGGTTCCCAATTCTGGGTGGTTAAACCCCAGGTCGGCCTAACCAACGTTGCTAATTTGGAGACCATCGTTAGCGGTCGCTATATTGCGGTTAAACCCGGTAGCGGAGAGCGGCTCACCGATTTTATTGGACTCAATGCCGAACCGACCGTCGAGGCTAAACAACTCGGATTGAATATCGTCTTGACCAGTGACCATTTGGGGTCGTTAAAGTCCGGCGTAAAATTATTTTATCGCGGCGTCCCGGTCGGTGAAATTACCGGTTATGGCCTGGCAGACAACGCCGATCAAGTGCGAATTTACGCCAATATTGATCAGCATTATCGTCAGCTAGTGCGCAAAAATAGCGTGTTCTGGGACATCAGCGGTATCGATTTGAGTTTCGGGGTTTTTAAGGGTGCTCAACTTAAAACCAACTCAGTTGAAAACATTCTCAGTGGTGGCATTGCCTTTGCCACACCAGCCAGTTCACCGTTGTCGCCGGTGGCGCAGCCCAGCAGCATGTTTGAGTTGCACGAAAAACCAGCTAAAGGCTGGTCGGAATGGGACACCAAAATTCCTCTACACGGCGTAAAACCGTAAAACCTGCTGCTCGCCTTATAGCAAAGGGAGCCGTAGCCGAGGGGCGATAGACCCCAAGGGGGTCTATTCAAGCGAAATCGTTGCCTGGCCGCCTGAGTAAATTCGAAAAATAAGTACGTGCAACGGATGGTCGCCGCTTTGGGTACGCGGGGTTGCCAGCTTAACTTGATAAGCCCGGCCTTCCTCTATCCACGAAACTACCGAAAAATCCGCAAGTACCTTAGAGGTTGGCAAGCCAAGTTCCGTAGTCTGCAGAGGTAAAATGGTTGATGTCTTTACCAGGCTGTTTGTTGGTAGTTGACGAATGGATACATCGTGCAGTGAGTTCTTCGTTGTATTTTCAATGATGCCTAAGTTAATGGTTGGTTTGCTCGAAATACCGGTACAACCGGCGCTTATAATCATGGCCGAAAGGACAATAAAACTGAGAAAATAGCGCATACTATTCATTGGTTACCTGTCATTGACATAACGTTATGTTTGATAACGTTATATCGGGGTAATTGAATTAAAGAAGGTCTATCTTGTGCGGTGTAAATCTGTTATTAACGTGCCACCTGGTTCTCACACAAAACCAATTTTTTAAATAATTGAATGGGTTGAAAACCACGCTGATTAGGGATAGGGGTTTCAAAAATTTCGTTTAGCGTTGTTCGAGTTTGTGGTTTTATCTCATACTCCGATAACCACTGCCCAAAATTCTGATTCACTCCCCCACCTATTTGAATTTAAGTAGCTAGCACACCTCGAAAAAATAGATAACATCCGGTAACAATAATTAAATTTAGTTGTTTTAAAAAAAGGAGCGTAACAATGAAAACCAGCGCGACATCCATGGGCATCAAGCTGTTGTGTATGTTAATTAGCCTGTCGGCTATTAGCTTGCAAGCACAAGCTGCCAATAAACCTAACATGCTGATGATCTGGGGTGATGATATCGGTCCCTTTAATATCAGTGCCTATAACCGCGGCATGATGGGCTATAAAACCCCTAATATCGACCGAATTGCCAACGAAGGCATCCTTTTTACAGATTCCTACGGCGACCAAAGCTGTACCGCCGGGCGCGCTGGTTTTATCACCGGTCAGCACCCGATGCGCACTGGCTTAACCAAAGTTGGCCTGCCCGGTGCCAAAGAAGGCCTACATAAAGATGATGTAACCATTGCGGAGCTCTTAAAGGCGCAGGGCTACAGCACTGGGCAGTTTGGTAAAAACCACCTGGGTGACCAGGATGAACATTTACCCTCCAACCATGGTTTTGATGAATTCTTCGGTAACCTGTATCACCTCAATGCCGAAGATGAACCCGAGCATGCGGATTATCCAAAGGATGCTGCTTTCAAAAAGCGCTTTGGTCCCAGGGGTGTCATCCACAGTTTTGCCGATGGCAAAGTGCAGGATACCGGGCCGTTGAACAAGAAACGCATGGAAACCATCGACGAAGAAGTGTTGGCGAGAACGCTGGCCTTTATCGATAAAGCCCATAACGCTAGCAAACCTTTCTTTGTCTGGTTTAACACTACCCGCATGCATGTCTGGACTCGACTGAAGGAAGATTCACAGGGCGTAACGGGTCAAGGCCTATATGCAGACGGTATGGTTGAACATGATGGCCATGTTGGCAAGCTACTGGATAAGTTGGATGACTTAGGTATTACCGACAATACCATCGTAATGTATTCAACAGACAATGGTGCCGAGTTAGCTATGTGGCCAGACGGTGGTTACACCCTGTTCCGCGGTGAGAAAAACACTAACTGGGAAGGTGGGTATCGGGTACCGATGATGGTCAAATGGCCCGCGAAGATAAAAAAGAACCAGGTATCCAATGAGATTATTTCTCTGCAGGACTGGATGCCAACGCTGTTGGCAGCCGCCGGTGATGCCGACGTTAAGGCCAAGTTAAAGAAAGGCATGCAGGTTGGTAGTCGACAGTTTAAGGTTCACCTGGATGGCTATAATTTCCTGCCGCATTTTCTTGACACCAGCAAGGCGGGGCCTCGAAAAGAGTTTATCTATAGCTCTGATACCGGAGATGTCGTAGCAATCCGTGATGGCGATTTTAAAATGGTCTTCAAAGAGCAACGCGCACATGGGATGGCGGTCTGGATTGATCCATGGGTGACACTGAGAGCACCGAAGATGTTCAACTTGAGAATGGACCCGCTGGAACGGATGGATCATGAAGGCGAAAATTACTACAAATGGTACTTTGAGCATGCATTCTTAATCGCGCCCTCCATATTTAAAGTAGCCAAATTCAAGGCCACGTTTAAAGAATTTCCTCAACGTCAAAAACCAGGCAGTTTCGTTCCTTAATAACTGGATTCAATAGCCATAAATGGCCATCAGCTAACTAGCTGATGGCCATCTTTATTTTTGGGTTGAGAATAATGGATAGCAGCTTAGCTGAGATAAAAAAGCTCCAGAAAGCCATGGAGACTGCGGTTATAGGCCAGGCCGATGTGGTTGAAAAAATCATCATTGGCCTGCTCTGTAATGGCAACCTCTTGTTAGAAGGCCTACCAGGCACCGCCAAGACCCGTTCGATTAAAACACTGGCAAAGGTGATGGAAGCGGAGTTGGGGCGTATTCAATTTACGCCGGACTTGCTGCCCTCAGACGTTACCGGCACAGAGGTTTATCACTCCGATGGCGGCGCCGAGAAACTAACTTTTCAACCGGGCCCGGTATTCGCCAATTTGGTGTTGGCCGACGAAATTAATCGCGCCCCCGCCAAAGTTCAATCCTCACTGCTGGAAGCGATGGAGGAGCGCCAGATTACCGTAGCCGGCAAGACTTACCCGCTACCCAAACTGTTCATGGTGCTGGCAACCCAAAACCCCATCGAGCAAGAAGGCACCTACCCGTTACCCGAAGCGCAGATGGATCGTTTTTTGATGAAAGTCAATATCGACTATCCAGAAGATGACGCGGAGCTGGGCATCATTCGCCTGGTTCGCGGTGAAGAACAGCCCGCCACCGAGCAGGCAGCGGTGAAAATTTCTCAGGATGATATTTTTGCAGCCCGAGAGCAGATTCATGCATTGCACATATCGGAAAGCGTCGAGCGCTACATAGTCGCGCTGGTAATGGCGACCCGCCGGCCAGAACGTTATCCCGACAGTGACCTAAAACAGTGGATAGCCGTAGGCTCCAGTCCGCGAGCCAGTATTGGTTTGGATAAAGCCGCCCGCGCTTATGCCTGGCTACAGGGCAAAGATTTTGTAGATCCCGACGACGTGCGAGCCGTGGTGACATCGGTTTTGCGTCATCGGTTAATTCTCAGTTATGAAGCGGTAGCCGATGGCATAAAAACGGATCAAGTTATTGAGGAAATTATCCGCCAGGTGGCCGTTGCTTAAAGTCTATTAGGGTTGGTACGCGACTGCTTCTTAATGGCGGATGGTTAAAAAAATTGAAAAGCCCATGGCGTATGCGATAGGCGGTATCACCGTATTTTGGACGGTAGAGCGTGTTTCAGGTTTTTGGATTTGAGTTCAGCTGAAATTATAAAATGATGAATAAAACCAACATCTATGCCAGCTTGAAAGAATTGGTTGCGCTACAGCATCAGGCTTCTGGGTTTAGTTTTCTGCCCAAACAGCCGGTTCACAGCATCTTGTCCGGTCGCCACTCATCGCGGTTGCGTGGTCGCGGACTCAATTTCGAAGAATTGCGCCACTATCGCGCCGGCGACGACATCCGCACCCTGGACTGGAAGGTGACTAACCGCACCAAAAAGCCGCATGTAAGAGTTTATACAGAAGAACGTGAGCGCAGTGTGTTGCTGCTAGTTGATCAGCGAATTGCGATGTTTTTCGGTAGTCAGGTAAAAATGAAATCGGTGGTGGCAGCGGAAATGGCGGCGTTGGCGGCGTGGCGGACGCTCAGCGTTGGTGATCGCGTCGGTGCGCTGGTGTTTAACGATGAAGAAATCAAAAAAGTTAAGCCGCAGCGCAGTCGCAACGCGGTCATGCAGGTGCTGAGCCACACCGTAACGATGAATCATGGGCTCAGTGCCGGCCAGGAAGGGCCGCAAAACAGCCTTCAATTGAATAGAGTTTTGCAACAGGCGGAGCTGCTCTGTGGCCACGATTTTTTGGTGGTGGTGATCAGCGATATGAGCGGCTGGAATCTGGAGACCATCAAACGGGTTAAGCGACTATCGATGCACAATGATTTAATCGTGCCACTGATTTTTGATCCCATGGAAAAAGAGCTGCCCGCCCAGCGCCAGATGGTGGTGAGCGATGGTCTGATGCAGATTGAGGTGAATCCGGGCAAGTCTGAACTAAAGCAACACTTTAGTGACAGCTTTAGCAGTGAAGTGGATGTTTTGCAGCGAGATTTGAGCAAGTATGGGGTGCCGGTAATTTCGATCGATACCGT
>JAHRWJ010000077.1 GCA_019090185.1 Immundisolibacteraceae bacterium | reverse complement strand
TCCAGCGTCAGCTGTAAATCGGTGCCCGGCACCGCCGTGGAAATGGCTTCCACAGGCTGCACCCAACGTCGATGTAAATCCTGCACCACCCGGGTACGACCCGCCTGGCCACTGAGTAGCTGATTAAACTTCAGCTCAATACCTTCCTGGCCCTGATCATCAATATTGGTAAACCCAAGCAGGTGACCGGAGACTTCCGCAGTCGGGTAGTAACGGCGGTATTCACGTTGCAAATAGAGCCCTTTAAGCCCTAAATCATCAGCTTGTGCGGCCAGTTGCGGGGTTAAACGCCGCTTCAGATAAACAAACCTGCGCTCTAGCCGTGAGCCAATCAACTGCTCAAGTTCGGCGGCGGGCATATCGAGCAGGCGGGCCAGTTTTGGCCAGTGCTCGCGTTCGGTTACAAATAACCGTGGATCTACCCAGAGAGCATCCACTGCGGTGCTCACCGCCAGCGGCTCACCATTACGAGAGCGGATCATTCCCCGGTTGGCGTGCACATCTAGTGTTCGAACCTGACGATTCGCCGCCATGTCCTGCAAAAATGGAGTTTCGATGACCTGCAGATAAAATGCTCGGTAGGCCAGGCCCACCCCGGCCAACAAGATTAACCCCCGCAGGGTCCAGTCCCGGGACTGACCCAGCGAAAACTGCCAGCGGCCCATCAGAACGCCACCGTCACAGTCGAACCTGGCTCGGGCAACTTCATTTTCAAGCGCTGCAGAGCCACCCCTTCAACAGTGACCTGGGAGCTTAGTACCGCCCGTTCAAGCAGCAGTTTGCGCCACTGCGCATCGACCTGGTCTCGACCCATGCGCTGAGTTTGCATCTTGCCAAAAAATTCACGCCGAGAATCGATGTTAGTAACCACCGCCAGCGCAGAGCCCACGACTAACCCGCCCAGCATTACTGTGCAGAGCAGTTGATAGGTCAACGGCTTCATCAGCAATCCGCCAATTTAGACGGCTGAATACCACTCTGCGGATTGGGCAAACCCTGAAAACTCTGTTTGGCCGCTGGTTTAGAGGTTGATTTTTTGCCGCCTCGGGCTTTTGCCCCACCTAAACGCTTCTGCTCCTCAACTCTATGGGTCAATTCTTCAATGCCAAATAGCTGATCGAGATCCTGCTGAGGAATCGGCGCGCTGGTGCGCTCTGCCACTCGCATAATCACACTACGACTACGAGGGTTACTGGCGACCTCATCACGGCTCGGTTTTTTACTAACCCGCACCCGCTTTAACGGCGCCAGTCGCTCCGCGTTGATCACCGGTAAATCCAGGGGCAGCTCATCTGTCAGCTTGGCGTGCTGCTGAATGAAACGTTTAACAATACGGTCTTCCAGAGAGTGAAAACTCAACACCACCAGTCGGCCGCCGTCGGCCAGCAGGCCAATCACCTGCAACAGGAAGCGCTGTAATTCACCAAGTTCATCATTCAATGCGATACGCAGGGCCTGAAAGGTCCGCGTGGCAGGGTGCTTTTTATGGTCATGCCGGGGCATCGCCCTGGCCACCAGTTCGGCTAGTTCAGCCGTGGTTTCCAGCGGGCGCTGGGCATGCTGCTCCAATATCGCCGCGGCGATACGACGGGCATGGCGTTCTTCGCCATATTCACGCAGTACTCGAACCAATAAATATTCATCAATTGTCGACAGCCACTGGGACAGGGTCATGCCGTGGGCACTGTCCATCCGCATATCCAGCTCACCGCTGCGCATGAAGCTAAATCCACGCCCGGGCTGATCTAGCTGCATGGATGAAACGCCAAGATCAACCAAAATGCCGTTGATCTTTCCGGTCAGCCCCTGGCTGGCAACCACCTCGGCGATTCGAGAGAAGGGCGAATGAAAAACCTCTATTCGAGAATCTTCGGCAAATCGGTTACGAACGCCTGCAACCGCATCCGGATCTCGGTCAATCGCTAGCAAACGACCTTTGTCGCCAAGCTGGTCCAGAATCGCAGAGCAGTGTCCTCCAGCGCCGGCGGTGGCATCGACATAAATGCCGTTATCACGAATCGCCAATGCGTTGATGGCCTCACTCAACATGACCGGGATGTGTTTTGCTTGCTGCATCATTTCTCTACAGGGTTAATCCAGCTAACTCCTCTGAAGACTCCAGATCCATCTCGCTGATCCGGCTTAAATTAACGCTCCGTTGTGCGGACCAGTTCTGCTCCTGCCAAAGCTCTAATTTGTTGCCCATACCCACCAGCGCTGAATGTTTATCGATTTCGACATGCTCTCTTAACAGTGGCGGAATCAAAATACGGCCACTGCCATCCAGCGCACAGTGACTGGCGTGACCAAGTAGAATTTGTTTGAGCTGATAAGCCGACTCGTTAAGATCCGAGAGCTTTACCAGCCGTCTTTCGATAAGTTCCCATTCAGGCATTGGGTAGATCAACAGGCAGTTACCCCGGTGCGCCAAGGTCACCATCAGCTCTTCGACACCATCACGGGCCAAAAGGTCTCTATGGCGCGCAGGCACGGCCATGCGGCCCTTCGCATCCAGGTTGATATTATTGACGCCTCGAAACATTTACCGGGTCACCCAAAACACCACAAATACCCACTATTAGCCATTAATTACCACTTCACCCCACCACAGGCGCAAATCTAGGGCTTGTGCAGAGGTGTGTCAAGAGAAATATTCGTTACACAACAAGGTGATCCGCCACCATGGAGCCGAGTTAACTAACCCGCTACAATCGCGCTGTGATCTATCACCACCCAACTGAGCTATTGGCCGGCGATCGGCACCATTTAGTTAGGTATTGAGCTCGCCAAATTAAGGAACCGTTACGATGGACCAGCCCCGTTCCAACGATACTAGTGATGACGCAACCCTTGACCTGAATGTGCCGCTATTCGGCCCGGTCAAAACAGCTGACCAATTCATGCAACTGCTGATTCGTAACGCTGCGAAAATGGGTGTTTCCGACATCCATTTAAAGACTGGCGCAACACCCTATTTCCGGCTCGGTGGCAACATTAAACCGATCGATTCCCTGCCCCCCCTATCTGCAGCGGCAATGGACGCTATTGTTCATTCGTTAACCGATGAGGAGCAGCAGACCAAGTTTGAAGAGATCAATCAGATTGACCTGGCCAAGGGCTTTGGCGATTTTGGCCGGGTTCGGGTCAATTTATTCAGGCAGCGCGGCTCCACCAGCATGGTGTTACGGCTGATCCCATCCGAAATGCCAGATCCACAGGCGATGTCAATGCCGGATGTGCTGAATAAATTCAGTCAGTTAAAACGCGGCATGGTGCTGGTGACCGGCCCCACCGGTTCCGGTAAGTCGACCACCCTGGCTGCGCTGATCGATATTATCAACCGCAGTTTTGCCAAACATATTGTCACCATTGAAGACCCTATCGAGTTCATGTTTGGCGATAAACGTTCGATTATTAACCAACGCGAAGTCGGTATCGATACGCCGTCTTTTTCAGACGCCATGCGCGCGGCGCTGCGTCAGGACCCCGATGTCATTTTAATTGGCGAACTACGCGATACGGTGACTATTAATACCGCAGTCAAAGCCGCTGATACTGGCCACCTGGTGTTGTCGACCCTGCATGCCTCAGGAGCTATGGAAACCCTGACCCGACTGCTGTCCAATTTCCCACCGGAAGAGCAGCAGAATATACGCATCGCATTGGCGCAAAACCTCAAAGGGGTTATCAGTCAGCGTCTGGTACCGACCGCCGATGGCAAAGGCCGGGCAATGGTTTATGAGGTGATGGTAGTCACCAAAACCATTCAGGATATGATCGAAGACCCGAGCCGACAGGGAGAGATGATTCAGGCCATTCAAAATGGCGGCCAGCACGGCATGATCAGTTTTGATGACTGCCTGTTACAGCTGGTGAGAAACAAAAAAATTACTGAAGAGGTTGC
>JAHRWJ010000076.1 GCA_019090185.1 Immundisolibacteraceae bacterium | reverse complement strand
TACTCCGTGATCTGCGCCTGGGGACCTTCGACGTGCTGATCGGCATCAACCTGCTTCGTGAAGGGCTAGATTTACCCGAGGTCTCGCTGGTCGCCATCCTCGACGCCGACAAGGAAGGCTTTTTACGGTCTGCCAACGCGCTGATCCAAACCATAGGCCGGGCCGCCCGCCATATTGATGGCAAGGCTATTTTATATGGTGACAAGATCACCAAATCCATGGCCAAAGCGATTGACGAAACCGAACGTCGTCGTGAAGCCCAAACCGCTCATAATCTCAAACACGACATAACCCCGACTGGGGTTAACAAAGCGATCACCGACATCATCGAGATTACTTACGGCACCAGCCAATCCACAGAGATTAAAAAGGTCGCCGAACAACGACCTCGTTATGGCGAGATGTCGCCCCGAAAAATCGGCCGCATTATGAAAGAGCTGGAACAAAAAATGTACCAGCATGCTGAAAACCTTGAGTTTGAGGAGGCCGCCCGGGTACGCGATGAAATTGGCCAGATACGCCGCCAGACCCTAATCAGCGAAACCCCTGCCGGCTAACTGACAGAATCAGCCGATTAACAATAACTCGGATAGATCCCCGTTTGACTCACTATCGCGCCCACTCAGGACCAAAATTCACATCCAACAATTTCAATTTTGGTTGACCCCAGCGCACAGTATGGTATCTTCTGCGCCCCCTGAAAACGGGGTCGCTGTCAGAGTCATTGATCTCTGTAGCACAGCAGGCGCGTAGCTCAGTTGGTTAGAGCACCACCTTGACATGGTGGGGGTCGTTGGTTCGAATCCAATCGCGCCTACCAAATTCAGCAGGCATCGCAGCGCGATGCCTTTTTTGTTCTCTACCGGCACTCCTGTAGTGCTACCACGTGACCATTGGTAGAGGTCACCACTGATTATTAATCGAGACCAGCATGCCAGCCATTACGCTTCCTGACGGAAGTCAACGCCAGTTTGACCAAACAGTATCTGTTCATCAGGTAGCTGCGGACATTGGCGCGGGTCTGGCACGGGCAGCACTCGGCGGCAAGGTTAATGGTCAACTGGTCGATACCAGCTATTTAATCGAGCAGGATAGTGAGCTGGCAATCATCACCGCTAAAGATGATGACGGCCTGGAAATCATTCGCCACTCAACCGCCCACCTGTTAGCCCAGGCGGTCAAATCACTGTTTCCAGACGCTCAGGTAACCATTGGGCCGGTGATTGACGATGGCTTTTATTACGATTTTGCCTACCAACGCCCGTTCACGCCGGAAGATTTTAAAACCATCGAAAAACGCATGGCTGAACTGGCGAAGGCTGATATCCCACTGACCCGTAGCACCAAAAGCCGCAATCAGGCGATTGAGTTTTTCAGTGGCCTAGGCGAAAAATACAAAGCTGAAATTGTCGGTGACATCCCTGATGATGCCGATATTTCACTTTATCAGCAGGGCGATTTCATCGATCTCTGCCGTGGGCCCCACGTACCTTCAACTGGCCACCTCAAAGCTTTCAAATTAACCAAACTAGCGGGTGCCTACTGGCGCGCAGATGCCAACAACGAGATGTTACAACGCATCTACGGCACTGCCTGGGGCAACAAACAGCAGCTTAAAGATTACCTGACCAGAATTGAAGAAGCCGAAAAACGCGATCACCGGAAAATAGCCAAACAGCTCGACCTGTTCCATTTCCAGGAAGAAGCTCCGGGCATGATTTTCTGGCACCCCAACGGCTGGACTCTCTACCAACAAGTAGAACAGTACATTCGTCAGGTGATGGATCAGAACGGCTACCAGGAAGTACGCACTCCTCAGGTAGTCGATCGTAAACTTTGGGAAAAGTCTGGTCACTGGGAAAATTTCGGTGCCAACATGTTCACCACCCAGTCTGAAAATCGCGAATACGCTGTAAAACCGATGAACTGCCCGGGCCATATTCAGATATATAACCGTGGATTGCGCTCCTACCGTGACCTGCCTTTGCGACTTGCTGAATTTGGTAGCTGCCACCGCAACGAACCCTCTGGCACCCTCCACGGTTTAATGCGGCTGCGCAACTTTGTTCAGGATGACGCCCATATTTTCTGTAGCGAAGATCAGATTCAACAGGAAGTGGCAACTTTCATCGAACTGCTCTTCGAGGTTTACAAAGCATTCGGCTTCACCGATATCATCATCAACCTTTCCACCCGACCGACTCAACGGGTCGGCAGTGATGAAGTTTGGGATAAAGCCGAGCAGGCATTGCAGCAGGCTCTGGATAGCAGCGACCTGAATTGGGATCTACTGCCCGGCGAAGGTGCCTTTTATGGCCCTAAAATAGAATTTTCATTGCGTGATTCCTTACAAAGAGTCTGGCAATGCGGCACAATTCAGGTCGATTTCTCGATGCCTGAGCGGCTCGATGCCAGCTATATCGCTGAAGATGGCAGCCGCCAGACGCCAGTCATGTTGCACCGCGCGATCCTCGGATCACTGGAAAGGTTCATCGGCATACTGATAGAAGAACATGCCGGTGCATTACCAACCTGGTTGGCTCCGACCCAGGCGGTCATTATCAACATTACCGATGATCAGGCCGAATATGCCAATGAAGTGGCAGAGAGATTATCAAATCAGCAGATTAGATCCCGTGCTGACTTGAGAAACGAGAAAATGGGCTATAAAATTCGCGAACATACGTTGCAACGCGTTCCTTACCTGCTGGTCGTGGGTAATCGTGAGCGTGATGCAGCAGAAGTGGCCGTGCGTACGCGTGGTGGTGAGGATTTAGGCAGCATGAGTGTTGATACATTCATGTCGCATATCAACGCCGACATTGCGAGCCGCGGCCAAGTAGTTTTGGAGGACTAAAGCATCGCCAAAAAGGACCAGACCCGAATTAATGACCTGATCACGGTCTCTGAAGTGCGGCTCATCGCCGCTGACGGAGGACAGCTTGGCGTGGTATCTACCAGCCAGGCCCAGGAACTCGCAATGGATGCCGGCATGGATCTTGTTGAGATTTCCCCGGGAGCAGAACCGCCAGTTTGCAAAATCATGGATTTCGGTAAATTTCTTTATACCGAAAGCAAGAAAAAAGCGGCTGCAAAAAAGAACCAGAAGCAGGTACAGGTCAAAGAAATTAAATTTCGACCTCGAACCGATTCTGGTGACTATGGGGTCAAACTCCGAAACCTGGAGAAGTTCTTGCTCAATGGTGATCGCGCCAAAGTAACCATGCGCTTCCGGGGCCGGGAAATGGCCCACCAGGAGCTGGGTAGAAACCTGCTACAGCGGGTGGAAAAAGATTTAGAAGAAATCGCGGTGGTTGAACAATTTCCGCGTATGGAAGGCCGTCAGATGGTGATGGTATTAAGTCCGCGCAAATAGGCGGATAGAGTTAAACCGATTTTTGTTTATTGAAATTTATTGAACACGTGGAGCAGTAGCTGTGCCAAAGCTAAAAACCAATCGGGGCGCCGCCAAGCGGTTTCGTCGCACCGCATCAGGGAAGGTGAAACTGACTCAGTCTCATCGTCGTCATATCCTGACCAAGAAATCGACCAAGCGGAAACGTCATTTACGTAGTCCAGCATATGCCTGTAAGGCCGATGCAGCCTTGATCGTACGTTTACTACCTTACAGTTAAAGCCAAACTTAACCGTTACTTAAACAGCTGTAGCCATTCTTTTCACGGTGATTGAATTATGCCAAGAGTAAAACGGGGCGTTACCGCTCGCGCCCGCCATAAAAAAGTTCTCAAACTCGCACGCGGTTATCGCGGCGCTCGTAGTCGTGTTTATCGCGTTGCTGTCCAGGCTGTTACCAAAGCTGGCCAATATGCTTATCGTGACCGTAAACAGCGTAAACGTCAGTTCCGTTCACTCTGGATTGTGCGTATTAATGCTGCCGCTCGTGATAATGGCCTCTCTTATAGCCGGTTGATTGACGGTATGAATAAGGCCGACATCAACATCGACCGCAAGGTACTGGCTGAACTGGCAGTGAGCGATCCACAGGCATTTACCGCTGTCGCTGAACAGGCTAAATCTGCGCTACAACCAGCCTGATTCGGTCCGTCAACACGGATCGCTCGCCACACCAACCTGACCGGTGCTCTGATAAATGACGGATGTAGATGAGTTGGTCGCTGCTGCAATCGATGAGATTGCAGCAGCCGAGACCGCAGCTGAACTCGACTCTGTCCGGGTTGGCTACCTGGGTAAAAAAGGTCACCTGACTCTATTATTGAGACAGCTCGGTGGCATGACCCCTGAGCAGCGGCCAATCTTTGGTGACGCTATCAATGGTGCCAAGCAGCGGGTCGCCGCCGAAATTAATCAACGTCGAGAACACCTGCAGCAGCTGGAGCTGGCTAAAAAGCTAGCCCAGGAAACCATCGATGTCACCCTCTCCGGCCGAGGCGATCAGCCTGGTGGGCTGCATCCTATTACCCGTACTCAGAGACGCATCGAGTCGCTGTTTCAGCAGCTTGGGTTTGAAATTCACGCGGGTCCGGAACTCGAAGATGACTACCATAACTTCGAAGCGCTAAACATTCCTGCGGATCACCCTGCTCGCGCCATGCATGACACCTTCTACTGTGAAGGTGGACTGTTGCTCAGAACCCATACCTCTCCGGTACAGGTTCGTGCGATGGAGAATCAAAAGCCGCCCTTGAGACTGATTGCGCCAGGTCGTGTCTACCGACGCGACTCTGATTTAACCCATACTCCAATGTTCCATCAGGTTGAGGGGCTATTGGTGGACCGTGATATCAGTCTGGCGAATTTAAAGGGCATCCTGAGCCGTTTTTTACAGCTCTTTTTTGAACAGGATGACCTGAAGACCCGCTTTCGGCCGAGCTTTTTTCCGTTCACAGAACCCTCTGCAGAAGTCGATGTTGAGTGTGTAGGCTGCGCAGGCAAAGGTTGTCGTATTTGCAGCCAGACCGGCTGGTTAGAGATTCTCGGTTCCGGCATGGTCCACCCCAAAGTACTTAGTAACGTTGGCCTCGACCCCGAGATATACAGCGGCTTTGCCTTCGGAATGGGCGTCGAACGACTGGCGATGTTGCGCTATGGGGTCGATGACCTACGCACATTCTTCGACAATGACCTTCGCTTTTTAAAACAGTTTAACTAGACCTCATGCTGATAAGTGAACTCTGGCTCCGCGAGTGGGCTAATCCAGAACTCAATACCGCACAACTTTGCGAGCGGCTTACCCTTGCTGGCCTTGAAATTGGCACCATAGAACCGGCAAGCGCCAACCTCGACAAGGTAGTTGTCGGCCAGATCTTGGCGACCAGTCGCCACCCTGACGCAGACCGACTGCAGCTTTGTCAGGTCGATATCGGCGCAGAACAACCTTTAGGGATTGTGTGTGGCGCGCCCAACGCTCGCGAGGGCATTAAGGTCGCCGTTGCGCAGGTCGGTGCAAAACTGCCCGGCGGACTCAAAATTAAGAAAAGCAAAATCCGCGGTGAAGTCTCTTTAGGCATGCTCTGTTCCAGCAGCGAGTTGGAGCTTGACGAGCAGAGCGCCGGTATCCTCGAACTCGATACCGATGCGCCGGTAGGCACCTCTATCACCAGCCATTTACAACTCGACGACCATATCCTCGAAGTCGAATTGACCCCCAACCGTGGCGACTGCCTCAGCGCGAAGGGATTAGGCCGAGATTTAGCGGCCATCACCAATGTCGAGTTTACTGCCCCGAAAATATCACCTCTACAGCCTTCTATTGACGACAAACTCGAAGTGGTGCTGCCAGCCGATCAAGCCTGCCCTAGATATGTAGGCAGAGTGATTCGGGGCATTAACCCCGCAGCTACCACACCGCTGTGGATGCGAGAGCGATTACGCCGCAGCGGCATCCGCAGCCTCAGCCTTTTGGTCGATATTGCTAACTACGTGATGATTGAAATCGGCCAGCCGATGCACGCCTTTGACCTGGCTAAATTACACGGAGCTGTCCAGGTTCGGTTCGCCAAACCAGATGAATCCCTCGAACTCCTCAACGGTGAAACCAAACCACTACCCGAATCCCTGCTGGTGATTGCCG
>JAHRWJ010000075.1 GCA_019090185.1 Immundisolibacteraceae bacterium | reverse complement strand
GAGGTATCTTTGAAGGGGTCGCCAACGGTGTCGCCAACCACAACCGCGGTGTGGACATCAGAGCCCTTGCCACCAAAGTTGCCTTTTTCGACGTGCTTTTTGGCGTTATCCCAGGCGCCACCGGCGTTAGCCATCATCAGCGCTAGCAGTACGCAGCCTAGAAGCGCGCCACCGAGCATGCCACCGAGGGCATCAGGACCGATGCCAAAGCCAACCACGACCGGCGCAAGGATTGCCAACACACCAGGCAGAATCATTTTCTTCAATGCGGCGCTGGTAGCGATATCAACACATTTGGCGGTGTCGGGTTTCGCGGTGCCTTCCATCAGGCCAGGAATCTCTCTGAACTGGCGACGGATTTCGTGAATCATCTCAAACGCAGCTTCGCCAACCGCTGTCATGGTCAGTGATGCCACCAGGAATGGGAACAGTCCGCCCAGAAACAGGCCAACCAACACGCGGGGTTCATTCAGAGTCAAAGCAAAATCTGGGATGCGGTGGGACACGTCCTGCACAAAAGCAGAAATAATCGCCAGCGCCGCCAGGGCAGCCGCGCCAATTGCAAAACCTTTACCGATAGCAGCAGTGGTGTTACCAAGCTCATCAAGAGAATCGGTGATTTTGCGAGTTTCTTCGCCAAGACCTGCCATTTCAGCGATGCCGCCGGCGTTATCAGCAACCGGGCCATAGGCGTCAATGGCCATGGTGATACCAACCGTCGCGAGCATGCCAACCGCAGCAATGCCAACACCATAAAGCCCACAAAGTTCAGTGGCGGTGTAGATGATGGCGCAGATGGTCAGTACCGGAATAACCACGGATTCCATGCCAATCGCCAGGCCGGTAATCATTACGGTGGCAGGGCCGGTCTCGCCCGATTCGGCGATTTTTAGAACTGGCTTGCCGCCGGTGTAGTACTCGGTTACCAGGCCAATAATGACCCCACCGAGTGTGCCAGCTAGAACCGCGCCCCAAACATTGGCAGAGACGCCCATTAGGGTGATCAGGAAGTAGGAGGCCGCAATGAACAGCAGTGCAGAACCAATGGTGCCGATGCGCAGCGCTAGCTCTGGAGGCCGATTAACCGACATGCGAACCAGTACGATACCCAGAATGGAACAGATCAGCCCTAATGAGGAGAGTGCCAACGGCAGGAACATCAGGGTTTCGCGGTCGCCGCCCAGCGGAGTTAGTAACTCCATAGCCATGGTAGAGGCCATCGCAACGGTGGCGATCATTGAGCCACAATAGGATTCAAAGATATCTGATCCCATACCTGCAACGTCACCGACGTTGTCACCGACGTTATCGGCAATGACGCCAGGGTTGCGTGGGTCATCTTCTGGAATACCGGCTTCGATTTTACCCACCAGGTCAGCACCGACATCGGCGCTTTTGGTGAAGATGCCACCACCCACACGAGAAAACAGGGCAACCATCGATGCGCCCATACCGAAACCATGAATAACATGGGCGGTTTCTGGATCGCTACCGAACACCAAATAAAGTGTGCCGACACCGAGCAGCCCCAGCGAGGCAACGGTCAGCCCCATTACCGAGCCACCGAAAAACGCCACTGACAAGGCGTCGCCGATGCTACCTTTGTTGGCAGCAACCGTGGTGCGTACGTTGGCTTTAGTGGCGGTAAACATCCCAATGTAGCCAGCGGCTGCAGAGGTTAGTGCGCCAACCAGGAAGGATATAGCGGTGTTCAGCCCCAGTGGTGAGAAGAAAATGGCGAGCACAACAGCCACACCAAAAATTCCCAGTTGGGTGTATTCGCGACGCATGAAGACCATGGCGCCGAGATGAATTTCTTCAGCAATCTCGGTGACTGCGCCTTCACCAGCAGGTGCTTTTTTTACGATGCCGTAGATAATAAACGCGGCGATAAGACCGACGACGCCCAATGCGGGCACGCCCATTAAAATCTCATTAACCATGAGTTCCTCCGATTTGTCAGGGAAGTTAATTACAGAAGAGTCCAGAACCTGGTTAAGCAGGAGTCTGGTGCATGAAACAGGTCGTATGTGCGCTGCCTGAACCAAATCAGAGCATGCCATGGCGACCGAAAAGATCCGCGCGGATAATAGGTTAGTAAAGGGGGGTTCGCAATGGTTTCTGTCGGCTATTGGCGAAGGTTAGCCGAGGTAGTGCTGCTTAGCAGGTGGTTCAACGATGCCGTGCTGATGTTCGCCGTCTCGGCTGGTGAAAATGGTATAAATGCCGGTCAATAAATCTTAGAGAGTAAGCTATGCGAATTGTGATGCTGGGTGCCCCCGGTTGTGGAAAAGGCACCCAAACTAAGCTGTTGACCGACAAATATGACGCGGTTCAATTGTCTACCGGTGACTTATTACGGGCTGCGGTGGCAGCAGGTACCCCTGCAGGATTAAAAGCCAAGGCAGCCATGGATGCCGGTGACCTTGTATCTGATGAAATTGTGCTGGCGTTAATCCACGATCGTCTTACCGGGCCAGGTGCGGTGAGTAACTTCATTTTAGACGGTTTCCCTCGCAATATTGTTCAGGCTGAGGCGCTTGATGAATTATTAAAAAGCGTTGATCAACCATTAAAAGGGGTGATCCTGGTTGATGTGCCCTCTGCAGAGTTATCCAAACGCATTGCTGGTCGGCGGATCTGTCGTGAGTGTGGTGCGATATATAACATTCATTTTGCACCTGCGAGTAAGGAAGGGGTTTGCGATAGCTGCGGTGGTGAGACCTATCAACGTAGCGATGATAACGAGGCGACGGTTACTAGCCGACTGCAGACTTATGCCGACCAGACCGAGCCACTGATTGGTTTCTATGAGTCGGCGGGACTGTTGAAAAAGGTTGCTGGCAACGCCGACCCTGCGGATGTGTTTGCCAATATCTGCACGCTGGTGGATCAGCTCTAGGGCGTAATCTGCTCCAGAGCCTGGATCGTTATATGACTGGTAGTTCCTTTTTGTAGTCTCCACCAGGGAGTTGGCAATGCAGTTTCCTACCCGGGAGTACCCCGGATTTCGAGCGCGCAGAATGCGGCGGTCAGGTTTTTCCAGGGCGTTGATGGCCGAAAACCGTCTCTGTGTTGAAGATTTTATCCTGCCTGTTTTTGTCACTGCGGGGCAGGATGAGCCACAGCCAGTAGCGTCTTTGCCGGGAGTGAATCGGATATCAGAAGCCGGGCTTATTGAACACCTGGCAGAAGTGAGCCGGCTCGGGATACCCGCTATTG
>JAHRWJ010000074.1 GCA_019090185.1 Immundisolibacteraceae bacterium | reverse complement strand
CGACAATAACATCTTCGGCACCGTTATCCAGCGCGATTTCCATCACCTGGTCTTCATCAGCACCGGGCGCGAAACCAATCACCCCTGTCTCGGTAAACAGATAGGAGACAGAGCCATCGGTGCCGAGACTACCACCATGTTTAGAAAACAGGTGACGAACCGATGCGACGGTTCGATTTCGATTATCTGACAGACAATCAACCATTACCGCAACGCCGGCAACACCGTAACCTTCATAGCGAATCTCTTCAAAATTATCGCCGTCTAGTTCGCCAGCACCACGTTTAGCTGCACGTTCAACCGTATCGCGACCCATGTTGGCCGACAGGGCTTTATCCAGCGCCAGCCGTAACCGGGGGTTAGAGTCCGGATCACTGCCGGCCAATCGAGCCGCGCTAGTAATTTCACGAATAAGCTTGGTGAAGAGCTTACCGCGCTTATTATCCTGGGCTTTTTTGCGATGCTGAATATTCGCCCATTTACTGTGACCCGCCATTCCCTACTCCTGCACCACCGGCTGCTTCTTGCGCACCCGAATAGATAACTCTTTTAGTTGTCGATCATCTACTTCCGATGGTGCCGACGTCAAGGTACAACTGGCACTCTGTGTCTTTGGAAAAGCAATAACATCACGAATCGAATCGGTGCCAGACAGCAGCATCATTAACCGATCAAGCCCAAACGCCAGTCCCGCATGGGGCGGACACCCATATTCCAACGCATCGAGAAAAAAACCGAATTTCTGTCGCGCCTGCTCCGGATTAATACCCAATAAATCAAACACCACCGATTGCATTTCCGAATCGTGTATACGCACCGACCCACCACCAACCTCATGGCCGTTAATGACCATGTCATAGGCTTTGGAGAGACAGTCACCGGGGCTTTCCAACGAGCTGATATCCCCAGCGGGGGCAGTAAACGGATGGTGAAGTGCATCCCAGCGAGACTCACCGGCGTTCCAATCGAACATCGGAAAGTCGACCACCCAGACCGGTTCCCAATCGCTAGTGTAGAGATCCAGGTCAGAGCCCAGGCGATCTCGTAACTGGCTCAGGGCGTCGTTAACAACCTTATTAACATCCGCACCAAAAAAGACCATATCACCAGCAACCGCATCAACACGATCAAGGATAGCGGTCACTACCTCTTCGGGTAGAAATTTAAGGATCGGTGATTGCAGCTTTACGCCATCTTCTGCAGGATTGAGCTTGATGTAAGCCAACCCTTTAGCACCGAATTTCTTCACAAATTCGGTATAGCCATCAATCTCCTTACGCGTGAGACGGTCAACTCCACCTGGGAGGCGCATAGCGGCTACCCTTGAACCCGCATCATTGGCTGGCCCAGAAAAAACCTTAAAGTCGACATCGGCCAACAAGTCACCAACCTCGATCAGCTCTAGCGGGTTACGCAGGTCCGGCCTATCCGTACCAAAGCGGTCGACTGACTCGGCATAGGTGATGATCGGAAAAGCGCCTTTGAGCTGAATACCACCCACCTGATCGAACAGGTCTCTGATCATGGTCTCGGTGATGTTCATAATTTGCTGCTGATCGACAAACGAGGCTTCGATATCAATCTGAGTAAATTCAGGTTGACGATCGGCCCGAAGGTCTTCATCCCGAAAACAGCGCGCAATCTGATAGTAGCGATCCAGCCCGGACATCATCAGCAACTGCTTAAACAGTTGCGGTGATTGCGGTAGGGCGTAAAAACTACCTTCGTGCACCCGACTGGGCACTAGATAGTCCCGTGCGCCTTCAGGGGTGGCCTTGGTAAGAATAGGGGTTTCAACATCCAGAAAGCCCTGTTGATCAAGAAAGTTTCTTACAAAGTTACTTGCCCGAGACCGCATCTGCATGCGGTTTAACATCTCAGGACGGCGCATATCTACGTAGCGATAGCGAAGTCGAATATCGTCGTGAACATCGTTGTCATCGAGCTGGAATGGCGGTGTTTTAGCGCTGTTCAGAACTTCCAATTCTTTAACCAGAAGTTCGACCTCTCCACTTGGCAGGTCACTATTAACCGTGCCCTCGGGTCGTTTACGTAATCGTCCGGTAACTTTAAGTACAAATTCATTTCGAACCCGTTCGGCTAATTTAAATGCCTCGACCGTATCCGGGTCTATAACCACCTGAGCCAGGCCGACTCGGTCTCTTAGATCGATAAAGATGACGCCACCGTGATCACGGCGTCGGTGTACCCATCCACATAAAGTGATGGTTTGATCAATGAAATCAGCGTTTACATCGCCGCAATAATGACTGCGCACGGACTATATCCTTAAAAAAATGGAAAAAATAAGACATTGCCGCCGATTGTGTTGGGGCGGCACTCACGTTTCAATGCTTCTATTAACAGCCTATCAGTCTGACGAGGCGGTACTGCCTGTTGAAACCGGCTTTTCGGCCGTGGTCTGCTTCGATGGTTTGGCAGCAATTCCGTTTGAGGAAGTTCCACTGGAATCCGAATCAGCCTTATTAGCAGGTTTGTCCTTAAAGTCGGTCTCATACCAACCGGTACCCTTTAACTGAAACCCTGGGGCAGAGACCTTTTTACTAAAACTCGATTTTTCACAAGCCGGACAGTCGGTCAGCAGTGGATCAGACAACTTTTGCAGCACGTCCTTAGTGTGGCCACACTCAAGGCAGTGGTATTCATAGATCGGCATTACAACTTAACTCCACAATCTGCCGGTGATAGTACATGCCCACCGACTATAAATTTGGCCTGAACCATCAGGCCGATAACACGAGGCCAGGAACGCCCCAACGAGTGCAGCGAACCTGGATCATTCAAAAACCGGTTATTTTATCAACAGAAAGCCAATTATGCCTGCCATTTCAGGACCAATCTCAAAAGCCGGGCAAACTGCTGGATTTTCATGCCGACATCTGTCACTAACCAGATCGACCGAGGAGAATCCTCTTCATCCAACCATCACCGACAAAGTCGGCCTATCTTGCCGTAAACCGTAACGCTAGACATAAAAAAGCCCGACATCAGCCGGGCCCCTTTACGTAGCTCAGGGCAATGCCCTACTTAGAACTTACCCCTTCGCCTGCAAATACTGTTCAACAAACATCATTCTGTCATTACCCCACCATATTTGATCTTCGATCAACATCATCGGTGCTCCAAACACGCCGGCAGCGTGAGCTTTAATCCTGGACTGCTCAAAACGGCTGGCAGCTTCATCAGAACTTACAAAAGCGAGAAATTCGGCCGCGTCCCAACCCAGGTCTGTGGCAATCCTGCCCAGCAGCGCGTCATCATCCGAATCCTGGCCACCTACGCCCCATAGCTCGTGGAAACATTGGGTTACATAGGCTTCTGCCTGGCCCTTATCAATCGCAAAAAAAGTGCCAGCGTTGATACGCTTGCCAACCATCCCGCTTGGGAAGGCAAAAGGAACGTCGTATTCGGCAGCCCAACGATTCAAATCTTGCATCAGGGCCCGAATTTTAGGCTTAACTTTTTGATTAGACGGGCCATAGTTTCCAGCCGCCAGCTTCGCTGTTGGAATGTCCATGACGTTGTATTCAATCGAATAACCATACTTACTGACCAGCGCGGGTAGCTGGGTGTGACAGAGATAACTAAACGGACTGATAAAATCGAAGTAGAGCGATAGCACCTTACTCATATTAAATTCTCCTGACGATATTTTGAAATTAGGGTAAACCGACCATCGTTGATCATGCAGCAAAGCATATCACCGAACATCAACGGATACAGGCGCGAACCAAGTTGTTGGCCTCAACAAGCTACAACCCAAACCTGGCTGCAGAACGTAAAAAGCCGAGCATCACTGCCCGGCTTTCAAAAACTCCACTATGCTGGCCAAAAAGACGCCAGTACTAGCTGTTATTCCTTTGTAATACAGACCTGGCCATCATCAATCGTCACGGGATAGTTCTTGATTGGCACCACACATGGGAATGCGGTAGGTTCACCTGTTTTCAGCCCGAAACGACCACCGTGGAAAGGACATTCAATCTCCTCGCCCTCCTGATAGCCATCACTCATCCAGGCCATGCCGTGGGTACACATATCATCAACTACGTAATACTGGCCTTCGAACTCCCACACAGACAACTGTGGGTATCCTTCGGGGCTCACCTGTAAAGGAGATTCCTCCTTTACATCGCCTGTTGCACACAATTTAATTAATTCGGCCATTACCTCTGCCTTACATTATCGGTTAAGACCCCGTTGCTTGGGCCAACGCCCAGGGGTCAACAAAACTACGCGGTGGTTGCCGACGCTTCCGCATTCCCATCCAACTCATCAACATCGAAAATAAATGCTGGCTTGATGATAGAAATCATCGCGGGGATCAAGAAAATCGAACTGATAGCTGAAACTGCGAGCCAAAGCCCAATCAACAAACCCATTTCGGCCTGAAACCTCAGAGATGAATTATACCAGAGCAAAACACTAAGGATCATAGTCGTTCCGGTAACCAGCACTCCTCGACCCGCAGTCAACAAGGATCCGCGTAACGCTGCATCCTTATCACGATTCTCGATATAGCGTTCACGAACGCCATCAACGATGTAAAAAGCGTAATCTACACCCAGCCCGATGCCCAATGCAGCAACTGGCAAAGTGTTGATATTCATACCGATATCCTGCCAATACATGAATGCAAACGTAACCGCATTGGACATCAACACCAGCGGGATAAAAAACAATCCCGCAACCGTGGAACGATAGGCGATCGCGGACAAAACGAACAGAACCAACAGTGCCAGCGCGATGCTCTCGACTTGACCTCGAAAGATTTCCTCATTCACCGCGGCAAGCACGCCAATTAGGCCACCAGCCAACCTATATTCGGCATTCTCCAGCGGGTTATCCGCAATATAAGTCTTGATCCGGGAGATCGCCGTACGGATGGTTTCGCCCTTATGGTCTCTAAAATAGGCGGTCACCGCACCGACCTGGTAATTCACATCGGAAAAACGATCAATATCACCAGGGTCTGAACCCTGCAAGTACATATAGACCAGCTCTCCATTGATGTTAGCCTCAGAGCCATATTCATCAAACCGCTTGTTACCTTCGTGCAAGCTGACATTAACCGGGCCAATCAAATCCACTAGCGAAACTGTTCCGCCAATTTCCGGTTGATTTTCCAGATAACGTTGAAAGTTTTCCATGTTGTGTAAAGTTTTGGGCTGCTTGAGAACATCACCCTGCTTGCCCTCAACAACCACGAACATTCGATCACTACCCTGGAATGCCTTATTAATCGCGCTCGCGTCCTGGTTATAGCGAGAATCTGGCCATAACAGGGGCGATCCAGGGTTTGCATCACCAACGGTCACATTGAAAGCAAAATAGCCGGCGGTAAGAAAAATGAATACTGATAATCCCGCGATTACCCAGGCACCACGACCGATCACCACATCAGCGCATCGGTTAAGTATTTTCTCGATCACTAAACTGGTGTTCACCGGGAAGTCCACTTTGCCCGGTCTTTTGACCCATGAAAGTAGTACGGGTGTGAGCACAATCGCCGACAACGCTATGGTTGATACCCAGATACTGCCGATAATCGCGGTCTTTTTAAGCAATGGCATCGGCATGATGTAAACCACCATCACCGCTGCTGTATCAGTTGCAACGCCGAGCATACCGGGGCGAAAAAGGGCGGTCATACTCGCCTTAGCTGCCTCTATCGCCGTAAGCCCTCGGGCCACCTCATCGTCAAACGCTGTAGAAAGCTGGACCGCATGTGAGATAACCCTGGCAGAAACCAAAAACGCAATAACGATGATTAGCGGGTCAAAGTTTACGCCAAGCAGCGCCGCCATACCCAGAGCCCAGGAGCCACTAATCGCACCAGCCAACATTGGCAGCAGGACGCCGCGAAACGTACGCACAGTGACAAATAACAGCAGTGCCATCGCTGAAATAGTTAAGCCAAATATTTTCAGGGTCTCTGGTAGGAAATGAATTATCCACCCGGTCAAAATAGGCTCTCCGACCGCCCGTACCTTAACGCCCTCGCTCTCATGGTCTTTTACAACCTGAGTGATCTTGTTAAATATTTTCTCGTAGTCGATAAGTCGATCAATGAAGTCCACCGTTATCAACGCAGATTTCTGATCCAGAGAAACGTAACGTCCATAAACCAACGGATTTGAAAGCACCGCTTCTTTAAGTTGGGCGATTTCGAGATCATTTTTAGGCAGATCAGGGAACATCAGTGGCGCCGTTTCAATGCCAAAAGTCGATGCCTTGATATCTTTCAATTTGCGCGATGCTAACGAGGTTATTTGATACTGATTAACCGCCGGCACAAAATTCATCTGCTCGGTAATGCTTTGAATTTTCTCAAGAATGTCGTGGCGAAAAATATCGCCTTCTTCAACCTCAACCATGATGCTGACGATATTCGAACCACCAAAGGTTTCTTTGTATTCATCATTGGTGGTGATGTACTGGTGGGAAACCGGCAACAGATCCTGAAATTCGGTTTTGAATTTCACCTGGGTAGACAGCGCGGCAAAAACCGCGGACAAAACAAACATAACACCGACCACTAACCAGCGCCGGTCAATACAAGCTTCTGCAAATTTCTTAAGCATCACAACGTTCCAATTCGATTCGGTTTGGTTAGCCTATTAGCGGCCATTCATATACGGATGTTTTAGCGCGCACGGCCAAACTGGACCAAAGCACCTTGCTTTGTGTAACCCAATTTTTGACCTGCCAGGTAGATTCGGTCGTGACTGGCAACGACCGCCGTGTGCCAGATATTGCCACGGGGCCCAAGGTCTTCGGTGGTCCAGCTATCCTGCTCTGGGTAATAGGTCAGCAGCGCCCCTTTTTCGCCGACGATCAACCATTTATCGTCATCCCATGCAAGCCCGTAGAACTGCTTGCTAGTGGGACTCTCAACCAACCGCCAGGTCTCGCCAGCATCGTCCGTTCGAATCAGTTTGCCATTGAGGCCTACCCCTACGCCGTGATGACCATCGCTAAATGCAATGCCCATCATGCTATTTTCAACTGGAGAGTCCTTACGTTGCCAACTATCTCCCGAATCATCGCTGCAGGCTAGTCCGCCAAACTCACCGATGACACAGACGCGACCATCGGCGGCGAAACCAACATCATTCCAGGCGACATCTTCATCGGTACCAACCCGAGTCCAACTTTTGCCTTTATCATCACTAAAAAGCACAGATCCAAATTCCGCTGTCGCCCAAACCCGGCCATTGGGAGCAATATCTACGCTAAATATCTTATTACCAATATCGTTAAGTGGGGCTTTAACAATATCCCAGGTAACGCCGCCGTCCGATGTATTCAATGTAGTGCCGTTGTTACCGACCACCACGGCCCGCCTATCATCCCAGGCGGAGATCGACTGCAGGTGGGAAATAGTCGGCGTGTTCTGCACACTGAAAGAGTGCGCTTGATCATTACTACGAATGATCTTGCCGCTTTTACCGACCGCCCAAACCACATGCTCACTAGGAGTCACCAGGTCATAAAACCGATCACGCAACTCAATAGATTGCGCTTCTACAAAAACTTCTGGAAGTTCCACCTCGACTGTTGATAAACCACCCAACGCAGCAACCACTGCAAGGGGAGTAACCAAATTTCGAATGGTTTCCATCGTTGACCTCTGTTTAGCCACCATTTTTAACTGTTAACTCCATAACGACGTCTAGATTAAGTTTTAGGCTGGTTGCCATCGAATCGAGCAATACCATCACAAGACCTAAAGCGAACCAGTGGAGGCCATTTCTGAAACCAAGCGCTCCTTACTGTACAACTCCTCTAACCCTGCCATTTAAAAAATCGGCAAGCTACGTTTAACTTTGTTTTTATCCCCCAAACCAAAATTGAGGGCTGTTTGGCTAAAACCAACCTCCCAACGTGATATCAGGACATCCTCGTTGGAACATTTCTAATCAACATTATATAAATATTTGCGCCTTAAAACCGTATATTGCCCATAAAATATATCGACCCACAAGTCAGAATGTTAATTAATTATTAACAGGTTACCGCCTTGTCTAGCGTGATTTTGAGAACATCCACGTCAACGTCGAGTAGAACTAAAGTGGCCAATGAGCCGATCACTGATCGCACTTCTAACGCAATAATAGAGAGGCGTTGGCGACATTAAAAAAGGGGCACTCAACAGCGTTGTGTTGAGCGCCCCAACATTACTGCCCAACCATTATATTGAAACCAAATTAACGTAAAGACCTTGGTAGTGATTCAGGCGTAAAGTCGGCTTTCTGTGCGTCAGGCGGATTATATTTCCAGCCATCTTCAGATCGGTATAACACCGTAGCGTGCAATCGTTGAACGTCGTAAACCCCAACAATTGAAATACCCACCCCAGATTGGCCAGAATCTAAGCGGATATCCTGGTCGTTATAGGCTAGCGCTGACACGCGCCACAGCTCGCCCTTACGATCAAAGCTTTCTATCCAGGACATCATTGGCGCATTAACGTCTTTGTCGACATGGAGCAGCCGTTTACTGTTGAGATGACTTTCTGGCGGGGTCGCCTCTAGCATCCAAACTTCACGAGGCTCCCAAACTTCATTAAAGTTCCAGTAAGGAGCTTCATCTAAACGCATGTCAGGGAATCTTTCCGCTGGATCACTTTTACTCAGATCTAGCCCTCTAATTTGACCGTGAGCCACAGCCATTATCCAGCGAGAACCGACAATCTTCCAGTTCTTGTACCAGGTCGGCTCCAGGTTGATTCCGAACGTCTCATCGGTTAGGAAATCGGTCGCAGAAACCGGGTCCGCCCAGGCACCACTAGAGAGTCGACGAACTCTACGAATACTTTTGATATAAGCATAGGTGTCTGCCAAACGGCCATCGCTATAGTTAACCGTCAATAT
>JAHRWJ010000073.1 GCA_019090185.1 Immundisolibacteraceae bacterium | reverse complement strand
GCGGCGGATGGCCAGACCGGTGTTACGGGCGTGATTGAAATCTTACGCCGGGAAATTGATTTGGCGATGGCAATGACCGGTACTCGTCAGGTTGCGGACATCACAAGGGATATTTTGCGCTAATGGGTAGAAATGACTGACCATGATTTTTGAATTTTGCTAGTATCGAAAATTGCGGTTGCAAACGGAGAGGACGACGATGAACGCACCGAAACACACCTATGCGGAAATGTACCCAGAATTAGGTACAGGTCCAGTAAGTACGGAATCAGCGGTTTCAAAAGAGTTTTTTGAACAGGAGCGGGAGAAAATTTTCCGTCATCAGTGGTTTTCTTTGCTTAAACGCGATAGCGACATCCCTAACCCGGGTGATTATTTTGTTCGTGAGATTGAAATAGTCGGTGTCTCGGTGTTGGTTATTCGTGGTGACGATAATCAAATACGGGCTTTTCATAATAGCTGTACCCATCGTGGTAATCGTCTTGTACATGACGACCGTGGTTGTACGGTAGGTATGCAGTGTGATTTTCATGGCTGGACTTATGATCGCCAAGGTGAACTTGCCTACGTCACCGATGAAGAGCAGTTCTACGACCTGGATAAGTCAGAACTGGGTATGCCGAAAATTCATTTGGATATCTGGCGTGGTTTCCTGTTTGTGAATTTTGATGAAATGCCGGATCAATCCCTGGAAACGGCGATGGGTGATTTTAATCAGGACTTGAGTCCGTTTGCTTTTGATGACCTGGAGTGTATTGGTCGTTATCGGTATCAAGTGGACGCAAACTGGAAAACCACCATGAATGCGTTTCAGGAAGGCTATCATGTTGCTTTCGTGCACAAACGTTCGGCGCCGGATGCGTTTACCGGTGATGACAATCCCTACTGTCATATTCCAAAAATAAAACTCCAGGACAACGGTAACCAATCGCTGGCGGTGCCGGCAGCGCCAGAGCATAAGCTCTCACCAACCGAGGAGCTGGCATTTAAGTTTGGCTCTACTTTTACTCAGGGGATCGGTAATACCGAAATCTGCCCTGGAACCTGGCAGGGTGAAGCCGAGAACTGGGGCTTTGATCTCAATATTATCTTTCCGTTTTCGCGGATTAATGTCGGCGCTGGTTGGTGTTATGTAGACGCGTTCTGGCCGATTGCTCAGGATAAAACGATCTACGAGTTGGCTTATTACTTCCCCAAGCCAGTTAAGCCATCGCAGATGATCAGTCAGGAATTCAGCAAAATTGTGCTGCGTGACCTGTCACGAGAAGATTTGGCCACTAATGAGGTGACTCATTCTGCGTTGATGGCTCGCAGTATCGATAAGTTGCAGCTTTCAGATCAAGAAATTGCAGTACGTCACTTATATAAAACCGTCACCGCCAGAGTTGCAGGCTAAGACTCTATTAAATTTCGGCAGACTAACTTTTTAAGGGAAAGGGTAAATGGCTAAGAAAATGGACTTTGGTGTTTATACGGAAATTCAGGTTAATCAGGGCGATAACTACAAGCGTCGTTTAGATGAAACCATGATGCTGGGTCGCAGAGCTGATGAGCTTGGCTATGATGTTTTTATGGCGCTGGAACACCACTTTTTTCAGACATTTTCGACTTCTTCAAATCCGTTAGCGCTGTTCAGCGCGCTGTCTCAGGTGACCGATAGCATTGTTTTCAGGGCCATGTGTCACACCTTGCCGATACATAACCCAATGGTGCTGGCAGAAGAAATTGCCATGGCCGATTTGATTTGTGATGGTCGACTGCAAGCTGGTGTTGGCCGTGGCCATGGCTGGTTGCACTGGTTTTGTGGTCTGGATCCGGCTGACAGCGTGGTTAAGTATCGTGAGACCATTGAAATTCTGCACAAGGCCTGGACCGAAGATAGTTTTAGCTACGATGGTGAGTTTTATCAAATTCCCGAAGTTTCGGCAGTGCCTAAGCCTTTGCAGGAAGGTGGACCGCGTATTTATCTAACCGGCACCAGTGGTAAATCATTTGAAATGGCTGGTGAGAAAGGTTGGGGCATCGTGGTTGGTGGACCGGCACCAGCAGATATTTTTCTCGATGCGGTTCACAAATATTTAGATGCCTGTGAGAAATTCGGTAACGAGCCAGATATCGGCTATGTCACCTGTTGTTATCTGGCTGAAGATGAGAAGCAGGCGCGTAAAGAAGCCGAAGCAGATATGTTGCAGAGTTATCGTAACCTTGCTGTGCCCCAGTCAACCATTAAGACCGATGCCCAGCGCGAACAGTTAAACGCGGCGGGTTATCAGTTTTATGCCAGCGGTGCTCTCGGCGCGTTCGATACCATTACTTATGACGAAGTTATCGACTCAAAGTTGGCATTTGTGGGAACCCCAGACGGCTTTTTAGAGCGCATCGAAGAGATCAAAAAAATGTTTGATTTCAACGAGCTGTCGCTGATGGCTGATTTTGCTGGTCTGAAGCCGTGGCAGGTGAATCGCACGATTGAGCTGTTTGCCGACCACTGCATGCCGGAATTGTCCTGATAGCAGTCGGTTAGCAATGTCATTAGCTTGCGGCTAACAAAATTGATGGAGAGAGGATATGGCAAATCGATTGCCTGAAGAATTTTCTGACCTGGAAGGTTATGTAGATTGGGCAGAGCCCACTGAGGCCGCGCGGATGGCTCGGCGCATTGGCGCCAGCATGGAGGAGTTGACTGATTACTACTCGACTTTGCTACCGCGCATGGAGGCAATCGCTGCCTATCTGGATCAGTGGGATTTGCCGGAGCTCCCCGATGATGCAAAACCACTGCTATATCTGGGCATGATGTACATGGAAGCCGCTGTGGCGGTGGAATTGTTCAAGGATCCAGACGTGCCTGAGAGTAGTCCGGCTGAGAAACTGACGGTGTTAACGGAGCACGGCGAACGCGCTTTATTAGGCTGACGGAGAAATCCAGGGCAGTTTGTTCCGTGCCACGGTGTGATTGACCGATTAGCTAGATCGCTTCGAATTTCTAGATCGCACCGACCATGCATCGACTTATAAGCAATAGGGGAGAGCTATGAGCGCTAAGACATTAGGTTTGTTATTTGTTAGTAGTCTGTTAGTTACTGGGGTTCAGGCTGTCGAAGTAACTGGCAAGG
>JAHRWJ010000072.1 GCA_019090185.1 Immundisolibacteraceae bacterium | reverse complement strand
GTTCAGCTGGTCGGCGTCTATCTGGTTTTTGCCAGCCTAATCATTCCTGCCCTGGGGAGTGTCAATCATAAAAAACCGCTGATCACGGGTTTTATTATTGGTGTATTGGGCTATGGGTTTGGGTTAATAGCTTCCTCACTATTCGACCTGCCCAGTGGTGCTGTTATTGTCTGGAGCATTGCTGTGATCGCTTTATTGTTCAAATTTGTGATTAAAAATGATCCACAGTTTGTCGAGTAAACCGGTTACGACTATCTCAGCGATGACCGCGAGGAGATCGACGACCATCCAGGCTGGAGTGCAACCAATCTACGGCGGCTGATAGAAATCAGGCTTGTAACAACCAGTTTGCCGGTTGATACGATCACCGTTTGATCTGGTCAGCTAACCCCTTACCATTGCTGTACAAGTAGCCTTGCCCCGGGGTGGTGGCGGTGGTGAAAGATGTCTAAAAATCTAATTGCGCTGCAGAATCGTTTGTTAGGAAGCCACAACAGCGCCTACGATTTACTTTCTGAGCGCTTTGAACAAAACGGCTATATAAAAAAGGGCAGTTTAAGTATTACCCAAGGGCTAGTAACTGAGAGCGGCCTGGAGCAGGCGTTATCAATCTCCCCATTTATTTTTGATAGCCAGTATTTCATCCTGGTTGTTGAAAAATAGCTCGGCTAGCCTGGGATCAAAATGGCTGCCGACATCCTGTTTCATGATCTCCAGCGCTTTCTCGATCGGCCAGGCTTCTTTGTAAGGGCGTTTCATCGTCAGGGCGTCAAACACGTCAGCAATGGCAATAATTCTGGCGCATTCGGGAATTTCCTCGCCTGACAAACCTTTCGGGTAACCACTGCCATCCCACTTTTCATGATGGCCGAGGGCGATTTCTGCGGCCATTTTAAAAATGGGATTACTGCTCTGGCTGATGATGTCGTATCCGATTTGGGAGTGATTTTTCATGATCTCCCATTCTTGCGCAGTGAGTTCTCGCGGGGCTTTCAGCACGCTATCGGGAATACCGATTTTTCCAGTGTCGTGCATTGGCCCTGCCAACTCGAATATCTCAATTTTATGCTTGGACCATCCTGCGGCGGCAGCGATAGAGGCCGCGTAGGCTGCCATACGCCAAATGTGTTCGCCGGTATCGGTGTCGTTATAGTGACCTGCTTCACCCAGCATGTGGATTGAGGCGATGGCCAGCTCTTCCAGGTCTTTTGCTCGGACCAGTGATAAATGGGTCTGTACGCGGCGCAGCACAATCGGGCCTGAGACAGGTTTTTGTATGAAATCAACACCACCGACATCAAAGCCGCGTGTCTCGTCTTCCTGCTCGCCCATGGCGGTGACAAAAATTACCGGGATAGATTCTGTTTTACTATTCTCCTTGAGTCTTTGGCATACCTCATAGCCACTCATGTCCGGCATCATGATGTCCAGCAGGACTAGATCCGGGGCATGCGCGCCAACCGCGGCTAGCGCTTTTTCTCCATTGGGTGCGAAGATCAGCTGATAATGATCCATGAGGATTTGTTGAAGTAACTTGAGGTTGTTCGGCTCATCATCGACAAGGAGAATTTTAAATTTTTCTTTCACTCTGCGCTCCTAGTCTTAGGTGAGCCCAAGGCGTTGGGTCAACTTCTCCAGCTCATTTTTTGCCGAATCAAAATCAAAACTATCAACGCCACGCTGAATTGCGGACAATTCATTTTTATTAATGAAACGACTCAGCTGCTTCAGGTGTGGTGCGACTGCTTCGGGGTTTAACTCAGCCAGTGCAACGGTAGTTTCTTTGAGAATCTCCAATACGAAAGCGGCATCAAACGTCTCGTTTCGTGTATCGTCATCATCATCCGGGATCTTTAGCTTGGCGACAGCCTCCGCCGCTTGTCGAAGCGCTTCATCCAGATCAGGTACTTTCAATCGTGACTTTGCCGGGTCACCCTGTTTGACTAGATCATTCAGTATCTCGGCGGCATCAGTTACCTGGGTGATGGCCAGATTGCCAGCCAACCCCTTGAGCGCATGGATCAGCGTGCGGGCTTGTTGCGGGGCATAGGTTGACTCGCTGAGAAATTCTGCAAGCCGTACTCCATCGTCCAGATGTTCGTTGGCAAACTCCTTCAAGGCCGTCGCATAGACAATCGAATCATTCCAGGCATCCAGGCCTTTCTCATAGTTAACCAGGTCGGACAGGGGCGAAAAATCGACTCTTATTATTAGGTTGTCACTTCTGGGCGATTCAATTTCGTTGGGTGTGCCGCGACCCTCTACTACTAATGACTCCATCGTGGTAAGTAAGCTTGGGAAGTCGATAGGTTTGCTCTCAACCGCATTCATACCGGCATCAAAACAGAGCTGCTGATCTTCCTTCATGACACTAGCGGTAAGGGCGATGATAGGCAGCTGATAGCCCGAGGCTTTGGTCTGCTCTCGGATGTGCCGTGTCGCATCCAGGCCGTCCATCTCGGGCATTTGCACGTCCATGAGGATCAGATCGAAGCTGGTTGGGTCAGCCGACTCAACGGCCAGCTTGCCATTTTTCACCCAGGTAACCGTATGCCCTTGTTGCTGCAAGCGCAGGGTAGCCAGCGTTGCATTGGCTGGGATATCTTCGGCCAGCAACACCCTAAACCCACGCGCTGACTGGTAATTGGAATAAACAAAGCTATCTTCTTCAAACAGGCAGTTGTCTGTCGATTCAGCCTCTTTAAGCCTGGCGGTGAAGTGAAAGGTAGATCCCTGGCCAATCTTGCTTTCTGCCCATATCGTACCGCCCATCAGTTCAACAATCTGCTTGCTGATGGTCGTGCCCAGGCCGGTACCACCAAAGCGTCGGTTGGTGCTGGCATCGGCCTGCGAAAATGCGGTAAAAACCTTATCTATCTGGCTCTGTGACATGCCGATGCCAGTATCGGTAATTGAGAAACGCAAAATCTCAGGATTCTCTGTCGTCGAAACTGTAAGGCTAATGCTGCCAGCTTGAGTGAACTTAATCGCATTACCGAGTAGATTGATCAGAACCTGACGCAGCCGGGTGGGATCGCCCATGACCCGTTGCTGTACCGCTGAAGCGATATTTAAATTGAGTAGCAGATCCTTTTCGGCGACCTTGAACTCAAGGGTCCGTAGGGCATCCTGGATGGCGTTGGGAAGATGAAAACAGACACTTTCCAGATTGATATGTCCCGCCTCGATTTTAGAGAAGTCGAGAATATCATTGATGATGGCTAGCAGATTTTTGCCAGAACTGAGTATGGTTCTAACATGTTGCTGACTTGCCTCACTGAGCCTCTTGTCCTGTAAAAGTACTTCTGAAAAACCAATCACTGAATTCATTGGTGTGCGTATTTCATGACTCATATTGGCCAGGAAATTAGCCTTAGTGCGCGCCGCCTGCTCAGCTGTATCTTTAGCGCTTACCAATTCCTGTTCCGCCTGTTTTTGCGCGGTAATGTCGGCGATAAACCCGACAAATAGGTGCCTGCCTTTGCCGAGTTCACAATGGCCTACGGCCAGATGGGCCGGAAAAGTGCTGCCATCCTTACGCAACGCATCAACTTCACGCCCCAAGCCAATAATACGACCCTCTCCTGTATCCAGAAACCTCCGCAGATAACCATCGTGTGTTGAAGCACTAGTATCAGGAATGATCTGGGCAATGTTATTGCCAACAATTTCTGAGGCTGACCAACCAAACATTTTTTCGGCGGCAGGATTAAAAATTTTCACAATGCCATTCTGGTCAATGGAAATCACACCGTTAACAGCAGTTTGTACAATCGCCTTAATCTCAGTAGTGGCAATCGCCACCATTTCCTGCAAATTATCACGATGGTTTTTTAGTTCTGCCTCTGCAGCCTTTCGTTCAGTAATGTCTCTGACCACGCCGGTGATATAACGTTGGCCATCAATAACAAACTCGTTAACCGAAAGCTCAAATGGAAAGACATGACCATCTTTGTGCGCGCCAACAAGTTCTAAAGTTTTACCCAAAACCCAGACTTCACCCGATGGACTGTATTTTTCTATGTAGTAATCAGGATTGTTTTCGTGGGGTTCAGCCATCAGATTGTTGACATTTTTGCCTTCAACCTCCGCGGCAACATAGCCAAATATTTTTTCAACCGCAGGATTGACACTCTGTACGACACCCCTTTCATCGAGGGTGAAGATGCCATCATTAACGGTGTCAATAATCGCTGATGTGCGTGCCATATTTTCGCGCAAGGCAAGCTCCGCTTGTTTGCGGTCAGAAATATCATTGATGGTGCAGACAAACTGATTTATCCCTAGCGCGGCTCTTTTGTCGACATTGAAATCGATAGTGAAAATATGGCCAGTGCTATCAATCCCCTCAAGCTCGGTTTTATCACCCGAAAATTGGGACTCATTTTTATCAATTAACTTTTCGATGGATATTTTTTCGCCGCTGAACGGAGTACGAATCAGGGCGTTAATACTGGTTCCACTCAGCTCATTGGGACCATATTTGAATAAACCTTGTGCCGCTGAATTAATAGAAACGATAGTACCATCGGCTTCGATGATAAACATGCTTTCATGTGTCGAATCAAACAGACTTTTCAGTCGGCTTTGGATCTCTTTTAGTTGAGAAACGAGTTCAATACGTTTTCCAATAAAGGTTGCCAATAGCAGTAGTAAAAAAATCCCCACGACCACTAAGCTGACCATTAAGGCGATAACGCTGGGCTCAAGCCCTTTATTACCGTGTGCTACCAATTCACCCGGTAAAAAGTAAACCGCAGCCATTCCGGTATAGTGCATACCTGATATAGCAACCCCCATCAGCACTGAGGCAATCAATGTTTTAGATGAATTCAGCCTTCTTTTTTGTTCATTTATTGTGGCCCATTGTTTAACTGAAAGGGCAATTCCTGAAAGCAGCACCGCGACGGCGATTGATGATAAAAAAATTGGTAATAAATATCTCATGTCGGCATTAACCCGCATCGCCGCCATGCCAATGTAGTGCATCATGCCAATACTGAAACCCAAAATAATACTTCGAAATATAATCGTATAAAATGATGGGTACTTTATTTCTCTTAACACAACAATTCCGGCAATTAATGCAGGAATAAAGGAAATTATTGTAGTTAAAAAATCGTAATTAATGGCTAGAGGTAATTTGAAAGCAAACATACCAATGAAGTGCATTCCCCAAATACCACCCCCTAGCGAGGTTGCACCCGCCAAGAGCCATGAATAATATTCAAGTTTTGATGTTTTTTTTGAGCTCAACTGATATGAAAATAAGAACGCAACATATGACGAAACGATAGCGACACATATTGATATTGCAACCAATGGCAAACTGTAATTACTAAGCAATGCCGTTACTAGCTGCTGATCGGATTCAATGAATTGAAGATGTATCAAATTCATATATCACTCCATTGCTTTGCTCTGAAAATAGTTAATAATATTTCGGTATTAACAACTTCTAAAAAATTACTAATGAGATAGCAGAGCATGTTTTGTAAGGGCTATCTCCTAGGGCTAAAAAATAATAGCACTGCGGGGTAACCCCCCCTCACCTCAACAATCATGTCTGGATCAGGCTATATCTAACTGACGCCCCTCTCCTGGCAGATGCCGTTGGCCCCAAGCCAGCCAATAAGTAATCCGCCCGTAAACGGTTCTACCATCCGTGCCATTGAGTTATTTCACCACCTGCTTAGGTTATTGGCCTGTTAGCACTGATTCGACTGAGACCAATTTAAGCAAATTACGAACGATTGATTTCGTTGGTTTGATCGAACTCGTCCTCCGATGGCAAGCATCAACGCTCTAGCGGTGACTCCCTCTAAACTGATGGCTTAGAGCTCAATGGCGGCCAGTCCGTGAAAAACTCCAACTATATGGCGGCCCTAAATGACCCTCCACACCCGACCCTGGCCGGATAGGTCCCAATGATGACGCTGTTCGCCTGATCGGTAAAAGTCGGGTTCAGCATGCAGATCACTTTGCCACTACCCGTCACGATTACGGGCCATTTTTCCTGGCGCTAGTGTTTTCGGACACCACTGCCAGTGGCGCTACCTTTCTCGGCATTCCGGGGCTCG
>JAHRWJ010000071.1 GCA_019090185.1 Immundisolibacteraceae bacterium | reverse complement strand
TGCTGGATCGACATGGCACCGGCCGGCTGCTGTTTCGAAATACCCGGGCAGCGGTCGGTGGTTTTCCCCAGCGCCAAGTGCATCGAATTGAGCTGGCATTGCCGGATCACTATTCAGCTAGCGAGCTATCCCCGGAGCGATTGGTCAGCGATACCGATTGGTGGCGGCACGACCCCCGAGTTAACTGGTTAATTGATTTCGTTGAGGGCGATCATCAGGGCAAGGTGCTGCTGATCTGCTCTGAAGATGTCAGTGCGCGTCAGCTGCATGATTATTTACGTTTGCGTACTCAGGTGCGTAGCGCGCTGTTTCATGGCGAAATGACCGTGTTGCAGCGTGACCGAGCAGCAGCCTGGTTTGCTGAAACAGACGGTGCCCAGCTGATGATCTGTTCAGAGATTGGCAGCGAAGGGCGTAATTTTCAGGCTGCCCGCCACCTGGTGCTGTTTGATCTGCCCCTTAATCCTGACCTGCTAGAGCAACGTATCGGCCGTATTGATCGGATCGGGCAGGGTGACCTGATCGAGCTGCATCTGCCGCTGTTTGATCGGGGCGCACAGCAGTGGATGTGGCGTTGGTGTGATCAGGCGCTGAATATTCTCGCTGCGCCCAGTCCTGCAGCACTGATTGTGTTTCAACATTTCAAACCCCGGCTGTTGGCCTGTTGTGAAGGTGGTGATGATGCTGGGTTGATCGAAGAAGCGCGCTTGTTCTGCGAACGGGAACGCCAGATTATCGATACCGGTCGTGACCGATTGCTGGAACTGAACTCCTGTCGACAGCAGCCGGCGCAAGCCTTGACCGCTGATTTACGAACCAGAGACGCGCAGGATGACTTACAGGAATTCATGGAGACGCTGCTGCCTGAATTAGGGGTTGAGGTAGAACAGCATTCTGACCATTGCCTGGTGTTGCGACCTGGGTCATTAATGAGTGAAGGGGCGTTACCGGAGTTGCCAGATGAAGGGGTTACGGTGACCTTTGATCGTCAGATAGCCCTGCAGCGTGAAGACATGCTGTTTCTTACCGACGAACATCTGCTGACCCAGGGCGCGATGGAGAAATGGGCAACCGGATTACGCGGGCTAGTGGCCGTAGCTGTGGTGCGCGATAGCGGCCTGAAACCGGGCACCCTGCTGCTGGAAACCCTGCATGTGAGCCAGGCGGGTGTTGATCATGGCGCCTCCCTGAACCGTTATTTCCCGCCCACCCTGATTCGAGAAATCAGTGGTGTCGGAAATGTGCCAGCCAACATGACCCGTTTGGAGCCCGAGCTGGCCAAGTTAAAACCCTTTGTGAAAGCTAAACAGGCGCAGATCGAAGCGCTGCTGGTGCAAAGCTATGATCTTGCCGAGCAGCAGCTCCAGCGGTTACGGGATGCGGCGACAGCGGCTATAGACCTTGAATTAGGCGAGGCCAGTGGGCGGTTGCAGGCATTGCGTAAACATAACCCGACGGTTCGGGAAGATGAACTGGCGGCGATTGCTGAGGAGCAGGCGTTGCTGCATCAGCAGCTAGCGGGCGCGACTATTCGGTTGCAAGGGTGCTGTCTGCTGGTGGTGCAGAACTAACTGTTTTTTGTCAGTTGGTAGACGCGGAGTAAGTTTCCTGCGCAAGCGGTTGTTTAACCGGGTCAGAAAAATTAAAATTCCCGCCCCTCAAATTCTTTCCAGGATGGTTCTTAGGGATGGTTCGGGATGGTTCGAGAAAAATCGTGAGCAGCGGTGCTCCGAGGCTGTGCTGGAAAGAGCTCGAAAAATAGATTGGTTAGAGTTTTTAAGTTTAATTTCAAGTTTAAAATCAAGTTCAAATTGATGAGCTTAGTTGGGTATTAAACCCGTTGGTAGATTCTGCCCGATGAGCTGGGTCTGCCCAAAGGAGATTTCACTGAATGAAAATTAACTGCGCAATGATCGGTTCCGGCAATATCGGTACCGATTTAATGGCTAAGTTGCAGCGTAGCGACGTGTTGAATCCAGTCTGGATGGTTGGTATCGATCCCGAGTCCGACGGCCTGGCCAAAGCCAAGGCGGCGGGGCTCAAGACCACCGCTGATGGCGTCGACGGTCTGATTCCGCATATGAAAGAAGACAATATCCAGATCGTCTTCGATGCGACATCGGCTTATGTTCATCAGGAAAATTCTGACAAGGTGATCGCGCAGGATGCGGTGATGATTGATCTCACCCCGGCCGCGATTGGACCCTTCTGTGTGCCGCCGGTGAATCTTGAAACCCACCTGGGCGCCAAAGAGATGAACGTCAACATGGTGACCTGTGGTGGCCAGGCGACGATTCCGATGGTCGCAGCCGTGAGCCAGGTGCAGGATGTGGTTTATGCCGAGATTGTGGCCACCGTCGCCTCTAAGTCTGCCGGTCCTGGCACCCGTAAAAATATCGATGAATTTACCCGTACCACCGCTGGTGCCATCGAGAAGGTTGGCGGTGCCCGCAAGGGTAAAGCGATCATCATTTTAAACCCAGCCGAACCACCGTTGATGATGCGTGACACCATTCACTGTCTTACCGAAACCGTACCCGAAGAAGAGAAAATTCGCGAGTCGGTTGAGCAGATGATCGCAGCGGTACAGCTTTATGTACCAGGCTATCGCCTACTGCATAAAATTGTGTTTGATGGTAATCGGGTCTCTATTTTTGTCGAGGTCGAAGGCCTGGGTGATTACCTGCCTAAATATGCGGGTAATCTGGACATCATGACCGCCGCTGCGTCGCGTACCGCCGAGATGATCGGTGAAGAAATTCGCAGTGGCCGTTTCGAGCCTTCCGCCGATCTGGCAAACGCCTAATTCGTAACCCCCTGATGAGCAGCGGCTGGGGTAGATGCCCAGCGTTGCAGGAGTAACAAGATGGATTTAACAGGTCGTAAAATTACCTTACACGACATGTGTCTGCGCGACGGCATGCATGCCAAACGCCAGCAGATTACCCTCGAACAGATGGTCGATATCGCTACCGGGCTTGATGATGCCGGTGTGCCGATGATCGAAGTGACCCACGGTGATGGGCTCGACGGTTCGTCAATTAACTATGGTTTTGGTCTACACACCGATGAGGAATATCTCTCGGCGGTGATTCCAAAACTAAAAAATGCCAAGGTTTCCTGCTTACTGGTGCCGGGTATTGGTACGGTTGACCAGCTCAAAATGGCTGCCGACCTGGGTATCAGCTGCGTGCGCGTGGCAACCCACTGTACCGAAGCCGATTGTGGTGAGCAGCACATTAAAATGGCCCGTAAGCTGAATCTGGATACGGTTGGTTTTTTGATGATGGCCCATATGGAACCAGCCGCGGTGATTCTGGAACAGGCGCAGAAGTTTGTCTCTTATGGTGCCACCTGTGTTTATGTGACCGATTCGGCGGGCTATATGTTGCCCAGTGATGTCACCGAAAAAGTGGGTCTGCTACGGGCTAATTTGCCAGCTGACATAGAGATTGGCTTTCATGCCCATAACAACTTGTCGGTATCGGTTGCTAATTCACTGGCGGCGGTTGAAGCCGGCGCTAACCGGATTGATGGTAGTGCTGCAGGCCTGGGCGCGGGTGCGGGTAATACACCGCTTGAGGCTTTTGCTGCGGTTGCCGAGCGGGTCGGCCTGGATACGGGCGTCAATCTGTTTAAGCTGATGGATGTGGCCGAAGAAGTTGTCAAACCGATCATGGACCAGCCTGTTCGGGTTGATCGTGACGCGCTGACGCTGGGTTATGCTGGCACCTATTCGACCTTTTTGCTACATGCTCAGCGGTTTTCAAAACTGCACGGTATTCCGGTTCGTGATCTGCTGGTTGAGTGCGGCCGTCGTCGTACGGTAGCGGGTCAGGAAGATATGATTGAGAGTATTGCGCTGGATATGGTGCGGGAACGTGCTGAGGCTTGATC
>JAHRWJ010000070.1 GCA_019090185.1 Immundisolibacteraceae bacterium | reverse complement strand
TGCCGCCATTGAGACCAATGGCCTCAAACCAGCCCTTAACGCCCGCAATGGTGCCCGCGTAGGTGGCGGTTTCAGCAATTTTCCAGAGCATTAAATCCTCCAGCATTAATCGAATCGGGTTGAGCTGATCAGAAACCACCCGCGCCTGTTCCCACTCGCCCCTGGCCGCAAGTGCCCGGTATTCATCGACAATATGGCGTTTCTTGCCATACAAAATATAAGACAGCTCGCCCCAGACCACCTGACCACCAATCCGTAGTTCTTCCAGAAAAACCGACTCCGACGGATCCGAAACAATAAAATCCTCGCGCAGTAAGCGACGCAGTTTTAGGGTTTCTGCTCTGACCAGCGAGCCCTGCTTTACCGCGACGCAGGTCTCCAGATCGGCCAGTCTGCGCATCAGATCAAAACCCAACACCTTGCCAGATACCGGCGTGCGGTACAGACAAATGGCCAGATCGGTGCGGTCGGTTAGGTATTTAAACCAATCAAAAATCTCATCATCGGTGCGCAGCTGCACCACCGGGTTAATCACTTCTGCACCCTCAAAACCCATTTTTTCAACCGCGGCCAGTTTCTCCAGCGCGGTGTGCACACAAGGATCAAGAATAATGGTCCAGAGTGGAATACGGCCTTTCGCCGCATCAGCCACCACCTGGTGATAGCGCAGCCATTTTGAGGGGGTTAAATTCCAGCCTTCAGAGATAAAGCCGCCGACCACCAAGCCGTTTACGCCCATATCAATAAACGCCTCGATGTTCTGGCGCAGTGCCGGCTCATCAATCTCAAATTGATCATTGACCGGCGAAATTGGACACATATAAAACCCCTTAATCGTTTCCAGAGCCCACGGTTTTGCTTCGCTACGGGTAAAATCTAATGCCATTTTCTCTCTCCCAGTTTAGAAAAATTTAGAAATTTCTAGCCGATAAAGCCGTCTCTCCTCACGGCAAATAGGCACCCGGCAAGGACCAGCCAGACACCGGATAAAACTAACCTCATACCGGTGCGCAGTGCTACCATCATTATCGGCTAAATGATCGTTTAGTAAGAAATTTACCATTCCCCTTACTTAACTTCATCGATTAGTTAACCACAACCGCCCCGAGGGAGCAGCATGAACAAACCAACCAGCGCCACCGACTGCCAGCCTTTTAGTACCGAAATCCCAATCAGTAATGAACAACTCGCTAGCCTGGTGAATAGCGAACAGGGCCAGATCAGCCCGTTGATTTACCAGGATGAGGCTATTTACCAGCTGGAGCTAGAACGGCTTTTTGGTCGCTCCTGGCTGTTTCTGGCCCATGAAACTCAGCTCCCCGACAGCGGCGATTTCTTTAGTACCTATATGGGCGAAGACCCGATATTGGTCGTGCGCCAGGCCGATGGTTCAGTAGCAGCGTTTTTAAATCAGTGCCGCCACCGCGGCATGAAACTCTGCCGAGCAGACTCCGGTAACGCCAAAGCCTTCACCTGCAGTTACCACGGCTGGTCATACGACATAGGCGGCAACCTGGCCCAGGTGCCATTCGAAGAACGCGCCTATGGCAAAGTCGACCCGGCAGAATGGAGCCCGCTGAAAGTGCCCCGTATTGCTCACTACAAAGGTTTGATATTTGGCTGTTTTGATGAGGAGGTACCCGACCTTGAAACCTACCTGGGCGATATGAAATGGTATATCGACCTGTTTCTGGACCGGGCCGAAGGCGGTACTGAAGTGGTCGGCGGCATGCACAAATGGGTCATTCCCTGTAACTGGAAATTCGCCGCCGAACAATTTGCCAGCGACATGTATCACGCGCCTGTCAGTCACGCCTCACCGTTAATCGCCAGCATGCCACCAGACATGGACCTGAGCCAGGTTGGCTGGCCAGAAGAGGGCCGCCAGTTCAGCGCCCCTGAAGGTCACGGCACCGGGTTTTTCTTCGACACCCCAGAGTTCCTGTTCCCAATGCTTGGCGAAGAAGCTGCCAACTACTATGTCAACACCAGCGCTGCTGAGGCCATCGAACGCCTTGGCGATATGCGCGGCCGGCGCATGAACGGCGCCCACATGACCATCTTCCCGACTCTGTCGTTTCTACCCGGCATTAACACCCTCAGGGTCTGGCACCCAAGGGGGCCTAATGAAATCGAGGTCTGGGCCTGGACCCTGGTCGACAAGAAAGCCCCGGATAGCGTCAAAGAGGCCTATCGCAAAGCCGTATTACGCACTTTTAGCAGCGGTGGCATGCTCGAACAGGATGACGGCGAGAACTGGACCCAAATTCAGAAAGTGTTGCGGGGCCATCAAGCGCGAAACACCACCTTTAACGTACAGATGGGCCTGGGCAACGATACCCACGATTTTCCCGACTTACCCGGCAAAACCAACTACGTTTATGGCGAAATGGCCGCCCGCGGACTTTACAACCGCTGGCTGGAGATGATGACCGCCAAAGACTGGTCAGAGTTAGCCGTTGCCTCAACCGGTGAGGAGTCCGACCATGCTTAATCATTTACCTTCAGTCGCGCTAACAGAGCACCCGGCAACCACACCGGAAATGCAGC
>JAHRWJ010000069.1 GCA_019090185.1 Immundisolibacteraceae bacterium | reverse complement strand
CTGGCCATGTTCAATGGCAGCCGGCGGGTGAAACAGCGTCATCTTAAGGGGGTGTTGATTTCCGCCGCTCGTAGCCATCTATTTAATCAGCTACTGGCGCAGCGGGTTGCGCAGGGCAGTTGGCAAACTGCTCAGCCAGGTGATGTGATGATGCTGGCCGGTAGTCGAAGTTTTTTTGTTGCCGATGAGATCGACGAGACCATACAGCAGCGACTAGCCAGTGGTGATGTGTTGATTAGTGGCCCACTCTGGGGCGCTGGCGAGAGCCCTGCCGGCGCTGAAATCGGCAAACTGGAGAATCAGTTGTCGGTTGATTTCAGCGAAATATGCAGCGGTCTTGATGCTGCCGGGTTACGTCAGGAGCGGCGGTCATTACAACTTGATCTGGCCGATCTGCAGTGGGGTTGGCAGGAGCAGGATTTGATTGTTGAATTCTCGCTGCCCTCGGGTGCGTTTGCGACTTCAGTTTTGCGTGAAATTGCCGATTGGAGAGCACCCGCTCAGGGGCAATAAAACGGCTGTAATTTTGATCATCGGCAGCTTCAAAATTGGTCTGCTGAACAATCTTCAAATAGGGCTCATAAATCGCGGTTTTTCAGGTTTTTATCGTTACGGAAGAAAAAGCCTTCTAGCCGGAGTAAGTAGAGTGTGATCCGGCATGGAAAATTGTTGACCTGAGCCGGGTCTGGGACTTAAATTACGCCGTTAATTTAGAACCGGTTTTTGGCTCGAATAGCGGGTTTTCTGGGGATCAACTTCGGTTGAATGAAACCGATTAAGGTCGCGCGGCCTCTGGTTCTAGATTGGTAGTGGTTTAAAGAGCGTTTTCAGCGGCTTTTTTTAGTCGGTTTCAGGTCAATAGCAACCGATAACAGCGGCTATCAGAACATGATGACTATATTCTTGAATTTGGCTGGCATCCAATGATCCGCTTCGATCATCGGATGATCGCCAAATTTGTCGTGTCCAGCGTGTCAGTGGCGATCGGCTAAAAACCGAACCGCTGAAACTGGACTCCTCGAAGTGAAGATAAATATCCTAGTGAAGATGCAGTGAAAAGAACCGAGATCAGAGATCCTGAGTACATCCAGAAAGTGGTGGACTGCCAGCACGCCTGCCCAGCGCACACCAATGTGCCGGAATATATCAGGCTGATTGCAGCCGAGCGTTATGACGATGCCTACATGCTCAACTGGCACAGTAATGTTTTTCCGGGGGTGTTGGGACGTACCTGTGACCGGCCCTGCGAGCCTGCCTGTCGGCGTGGTCGAGTTGAGGAAAAACCGGTCGCTATCTGTCGGTTAAAACGTGTAGCTGCCGATAACAAAGGCGATATTAGCCGGCGTATGCCGGAAATCCCGACCATCAAAAATGGTAAGCGCATCGCGCTGATTGGTGCTGGCCCAGCTTCACTGGCGGTGGCCCGAGACCTGATGCCGTTGGGTTACCACGTTGAACTGTTTGAGCGCGAACGCCAGGGCGGTGGTTTCATGCGCACCCAGATACCCAGCTTTCGACTGCCTGCCGAAGTGCTCGACGAAGAAGTAGATCAGATTATCAACATGGGTGTAAAAGCCCATTTTGGTACTGAAATTACCAGCTTGCAGGCGCTCCTGGAGCAGGACTTCGATGCCATCTTTGTTGGCACCGGCGCACCGCGAGGTAACTGGTTGAATATTCCCGGCGCTGAAGAGGCCGGCAGTCATATTCATATCGGTATCGACTGGCTCTCCAATGTCCATTTCGAACACACCGAAGAGATCGGTACCAACGTGGTGGTGATCGGTGGCGGTAATACCGCCATGGATTGCTGCCGTACCGCACTGCGATTGGGTGGCAAAAACGTCACCATTACGGTGCGTAGTGGCTTTGACGAGATGAAGGCGTCGGAGTGGGAAAAGGAAGACGCCATGGCCGAAGGCGTACCCTTTCTGAACTATCATCAGCCGCTGGAGTATTTGACCGAAGACGGCAAGCTGGTGGGGATGAAGTTCCAGAAGGTACGGGCCGAGTTTGACGACAAAGGTCGTCGCAAGTTAATTGCGACCGACGAAGCGCCGGTTACCGTGCCCTGCGATGATGTGCTGGTAGCCATTGGCCAGAGTAATGCCTTTCCCTGGATCGAGCGTGACGGAGCAATCGAGTTCGACAAACGGGATATGCCGGTGGTCAATGAAGAGACCTTTCAGTCCTCTAATCCGAAGGTCTTTTTTGGTGGTGACGCGGCCTTTGGCCCGAAAAACATCATCACAGCCGTGGCCCATGGTCATGCAGCCGCGATCTCAATCGACCTGTTCTGTAACCAGCATGACATCAGCGAGCGCCCAGCTAAGGGTGTCAACCTGATCAGCCAAAAAATGGGGCTGCATGACTGGACCTACAACAGCCTCTACGACATTCACAACCGTCGGGTGGTACCGCAGGTCGAACTAGAACAGGCGCTGGCGTCGCTGAGCACCGAAGTTGAAATTGGCTTTGATTTAAAACAGGCCTATGAAGAAGCTGGCCGCTGTTTGAACTGCGACGTGCAGACCGTATTTACTACCGAGTTATGTATCGAGTGTGATGCCTGTGTGGACATCTGTCCCACCGACTGCATTACCTTCACCCCGGATCAGCCCGAAGCTGAATTGCGGGAAAATTTAAGTGCCCCCTCGACCAACCTGGAGCAGGATATTTATGTCAGCTCAGCGGTCAAAACCGGGCGGGTCATGGTCAAAGATGAGGATGTTTGTCTGCATTGCGGCCTCTGTGCCGAACGTTGCCCCACCAGTGCGTGGGATATGCAGAAATCAATCCTGAAGTTGCCACAGGCAGGTGGGATATGTCGGAATTAAGTCAAGTGAACGAACTGGTATTACGATTTGCCAATGTTAATGGTTCCGGTTCTGCCAGTGCCAATTCACTGGTAGCTAAGAGCTTTTTCAGAATGGGCCTGCCGGTGGGGCCGAAGAATATTTTCCCGTCGAATATTCAGGGGTTACCCACCTGGTACGAGATTCGTGTCAGCGAAAAAGGTTATGTCGGTCGCCGTGGTGGGGTTGATGTGATGGTGGCGATGAACTCGCAAACATTCGAGCAGGATGTGGCCGACGTTGACGTCGGTGGCTATCTGGTCCATGACTCCACCAAACCGCTGAATCCGCACACCATTCGGGATGATATTACCTACATCGGTCTGCCGCTAACGCAGATGGTGGTGGATAAATATTCCCAGGCTCGTCACCGTCAGCTGTTTAAAAACGTGATTTATGTCGGTGCCCTCAGTGCGCTGCTGAATATCGATTTCGATGTTATTTGTCAGCTACTCGGTGAACAGTTCAAAGGCCGTGACAAAATTATTGCCACCAATATCGATGCGCTGCAGACCGGCTACGACTACGCCATCAAGTATTTTCAATGTCCCTTGTCGGTCAAGGTCGAGACGCGTGACCTGATCGGTGACCGTATTCTGATCGACGGCAACAGCGGTGTCGGGCTGGGTGCGGTTTATGCCGGTGCCACCGTCGCTGGCTGGTATCCGATTACGCCATCAACCTCCGTCATCGATGCTTACACCCAATACGCCGAGAAGCTGCGGGTTGACCCAGAAACCGGTCGCAAAATGTTCGGTATCGCCCAGGCCGAAGATGAGCTTTCGGCTATCGGTATGGTGATCGGTGCTAACTGGAACGGCGCCCGTGCCTTTACCGCCACCAGCGGTCCAGGTGTGTCGCTGATGAGTGAGTTTTTGGGTTTAGCCTACTACGCCGAGATTCCAACAGTGCTGGTAGACGTGCAGCGTTGTGGTCCATCCACCGGCATGCCGACTCGCACCCAGCAATCAGACATCATGGCCTGTGCTTATGCCTCCCATGGCGATAGCCGTCATGTGCTGTTGATGCCGTCGACCCCTAAAGAATGTTTTGAATTCTCGATGCGTGCATTTGATCTGGCCGAACGACTGCAGACGCCAGTGATTCTGGTAACCGACCTTGAATTGGGCATGAACGACTCGGTGAGTGAGCCATTTGTGGTCGACCCAGAATATGTTTGGGATCGGGGCAAAATAGCCAACTACGAGATGCTCGAAGATGGCTTTGATTTTTATCGCTATCTGGATGTCGACGGCGACGGCATTCCTTACCGCACCTATCCGGGTACCCATCCAACCAAGGGTTCTTTTTTCACCCGTGGTTCGGGCCACAACAAATATGGTGGCTACACCGAAAACGGCCCAGAGTACGAAGAGAACATGGAGCGGCTGCTGGTTAAATT
>JAHRWJ010000068.1 GCA_019090185.1 Immundisolibacteraceae bacterium | reverse complement strand
TTCGGTAGCCGATATGGGTATAGTTAACAGATCAACTGTTGTACCCATCTGTGATTTGCTCAGGTTGAGTTTAAAGAATCGATCTTTAATCCACTCCTTGGCAATTTTAGGGCGTGCCACGGTTTTTATTTCTAGTACCGCAAGCTGATCAATTTTAAGTTAATGAGAGGAAGTAGAAGATGAAATACACCCGTTCAGAAGCAAAACAGTGGGCCCAGGATAATATCGAGGGGTTCTTTCTCTGCCCGGTAACACCAGTTGATAATGATTTTAATTTTGATGAAGAAGGCATGCGTAAGAATGTTGAAGCCTTCATCGAAATGGGTGTTGATGGCCTGGTCGTTGGCGGTTTCATCGCTGAGTGCTGGAACGCGACCCTCGAAGAGTGGTATCGCTATCATGAAGTGATGGCCGAAGCGGTTGCCGGTCGCGTGCCGCTGTTTTCTATTATTCTTGACCCCAGCGCTTATCAGGCCGTAGAAAAAATGCAACGTCTCGAAGCGATGGGTTTTGACGGCGTAGAAGTCATCAATCCGGTCGTTCAACTGCGTACCGATAATGAGATTTTTGACTGGTTCAAGTTCATCACCGATCGTTCTGACCTGGCCGTTATGCTTTATCGCACCCCGGTTTCCGGCAAGGTGTTGGGTTGGGACCTGATGAAACGTCTGTCTGATCTTGAAACCGTAGTGGGTGCCAAGCAGGGCGTGGTTAGTCGTGCTGAATCCCTGAAATTGCGCAAAATTATGCGTGATGACTTCGTGCTCTCAGATCCGTTAGAAAATGTCTTCCTCGACGACCTGCGTAACGGTGGCCAGGTGGTGTTCGGTGAACTCTCTTACATTCTGTTTGGTAAGAAACGTCACCTGATTAACGACTACCGCGCACTGGCTGCCCAGGGTAAGTGGGAAGAAGCCTACCAGGTGAGTTCACAGCTCAATGACGTACGTGATTTCTACGGTGATGTTTTCCTCTGGGATGTGGTTCACACCTTCACCTACGCCTCAGCACTGGCGAGCATGAAAGTCTGGTTTGAAGAGATTGGTCTAGAAGCCGGTCCGATTCGCCCACCGGTGGCTCAAGCTACTGACGAACTGCGCCAGCGCATTAAATCCACCCTGAAAGAACTCGGTGTGAGTTAGATGCTGATCTGAACCTACCTCGGTTCAGATGAGAAAAAGGCCGGGCCAGCAATGGTCCGGCCTTTTTCGTGTTTGATCTATACTTTTCGCAGACCTTAGGCAAACTCTGGGAGTGACCATGATTGAGATTTCAGGGATCGATCACATCGTGCTTAGAACCACTCAACTTGAGGCGATGCTACTGTTCTATTGCCAGGTGCTGGGCTGTCAACTTGAGCGCCAGAGTCGTCCTGAAGTGGGACTGACTCAATTGAGCGCCGGTAATGCCATGATCGACCTGGTGACTGTAGACTCCAGCCTCGGCAAAGCTGGCGGACAGGCCCCCGCCTTAACCGGGCGCAATCTTGACCACTTCTGCCTGCAGATAAAGTCGGTACCTGAATTAGCCGTTATTGAGTACCTACAGTTCCACGGTATCGAGACCGGGGATTTCGCTTTGAGATACGGTGCCCTCGGGCAGCGTAGAACGCTTTATATTAGTGACCCGGACGGCAACCGAGTTGAGCTGGTTTCACTCTGACAGTCATTACCCCGGCGCCATTGGGTTTGGGTAAATAACAATCACGCTAACAACCGGTCGCCGTGACGTCTATAATGTCGCGCCCTGCAAACCCGTTACGGCGATTGATAACGGCTCTATGCAACCGTGGTCAAATACAGTTCTGGTTAAATAGACCAAAAAATTTAACTTTGAACTTGTTTAATATTAGATAGTTAAGAGGCTTTATTAAATGAAAGTATCAAGTTTTATCAATGGCGTTTATGTTGACTCTGAAGAGCAGCGCAACATCACCAGCCCGGTCACTGGCAAGCTAATTACTCCTTATTCCGTGGCCACCGATGCCCAGGTTGATGAAGCCGTGCAAGCCGCAAAGGCCGCTTTAAAAGGTGAGTGGGGCAGCATGAGTATTCAGCAGCGGGTTGAAATTCTTTATAAGGTTGCTGATGGTATTTCTGCGCGCTTTGATGACTTTCTCGAAGCCGAGTGTCTGGATACCGGCAAGCCATACTCGTTAGCTCGTCACATTGATATTCCTCGTGGCGCGGCCAATTTCCGCGTGTTTGCTGACACCATCAAAAACGTTGCTGATGAAGCGTTTCACATGCCCACCCCGGATGGCACCGGCGCACTCAACTACACCATTCGCAAACCTAAAGGTGTGATTGGTGTGATTGGTCCCTGGAATTTACCCCTGCTGCTGATGACCTGGAAAATTGGTCCGGCGCTGGCTTGCGGTAACACGGTCGTGGTCAAACCCTCAGAAGAGACCCAGCTGACCATGACCATGCTCGGTGAAGTGATGAACGCCGCCGGTGTGCCTAAAGGGGTTTTTAATACCGTACTCGGTCCTGGCTCACGGGTGGGCGACAAACTCATTTCTCACCCTGATCTGGATGCGATTACATTTACCGGCTCTACCGCCACCGGCGAGCGGGTCGCCGAAGCTGCCTCGGTTGGGTTACGTGATGCCTCCTTAGAACTCGGTGGTAAGAACCCGGCCATCGTGTTTGCTGATTGCGACATGGATAAAGCGATCGAGGGCACCATGCGCTCGGTGTTCGCTAACTGTGGTCAGGTCTGCCTGGGTACGGAACGGGTCTATGTTGAGCGACCCATCTTTGATGAATTTGTGGCCCGTTTGAAAACTGGCGCAGAAGCATTAAAACTTGGTAAAGCGGAAGACCCAGAAACCACCATGGGTCCGCTGATTAGCGCATCTCATCGTGACAAGGTGCTGGATTACTATCAGCAGGCAGTGGATGCCGGTGCCACGGTTATCACCGGCGGCGGCGTGCCAGAGATGGCTGAAGAATTAAAGGGTGGTAACTGGGTAGAGCCGACCATCTGGACCGGTATGGCTGAAGATGCCACGCCAATCACCGAAGAGATTTTTGGCCCTTGTTGCCACATAGCGCCGTTTGACACCGAAGATGAAGCCATTGAGATGGCTAATAACAGCCCCTATGGTCTGGCGTCATCGGTCTGGACAGAGAACGCTTCTCGGGCCCATCGAGTCGGTGGACAGATGGAAGTCGGTATTAGCTGGATTAATAGCTGGTTTCTGCGTGATTTGCGCACGCCGTTCGGTGGTGCCAAACAGTCCGGCATCGGCCGTGAAGGTGGTCACTATTCCTTGGAGTTCTATACCGAACTGACCAACGTCTGTATCAAGCTTTAGACAGTAACAGTCCTTAATTGCCGGGAGTTGATCATCAGGTCGACTTCCGGCTTTTTTGTGCCCTAAAACAAAGTCGGTTCAAATTGCGATAAGCTGGCAATATCAGCAAAAAATTTCCTGGAGGGGAGTGATGAGATCAGTTGATGCGGTAGTGGTTGGCGCCGGTTTTGCCGGGCTCTATATGTTGCACCGGCTGCGCCAGCAGGGGTTATCTGCGCAAGTGTTTGAAAAAGGCACCGGGGTGGGTGGCACCTGGTACTGGAACCGCTACCCGGGCGCCCGTTGCGATGTCGAGAGCATGGAGTACTCCTATCAGTTCGATAGCGACCTCCAGCAGGAGTGGAACTGGACCGAACGTTATGCTGCCCAGCCGGAGATTCTGGAGTACGCCAACCACGTGGCGGATCGGTTTGATTTGCGCGAGCAGATTCAATTTAACACCGCGGTTAACTGCGCTAAGTTTGATGAGGCGCAGCAGCGCTGGCTGGTGACCACCGATCAGGGTGAATCGTTATCTGCCCAGTATCTGGTGATGGCAACCGGCTGCTTATCTTCGAGCAACCTTCCGCAGATTCCGGGGCAGGAGAGTTTTACCGGTGCCACTTATCACACCGGCCAGTGGCCCCACGAGGGGGTTGATTTTACTGGTCTGGAAGTTGCAGTTATTGGCACCGGCTCATCGGCCATCCAATCGATACCGGTCATCGCCGAAGAGGCAGAACATCTTTATGTCTTGCAGCGCACCCCTAATTATTCGATCCCTGCCCATAACGGCCCCCTGGAACCCCAGGTGCAGCAGCAGATTAAGGATGACTATTCAGGGCTGCGCGAGCGGGGGGCGCTGTCGCCCTTTGGTATTGCCTTTGAATGGAATATCGATTCAGCCCTGGTGGCCACCGATGCCGAGCGCAAGGCCGAATATGAAAAACGTTGGCAGATGGGTGGGCTGGGCTTTTTAGGGGCTTACGGTGACCTGCTGTTCAGCGGTGATGCTAACGATACCGCCGCTGAATTCGTGCGCGGAAAAATCCGCGATATTGTCGATGACCCGGTTGTGGCTGAAGTCTTGTCACCGATGCAGACCTTTGGTTGCAAACGGGTCTGTGCAGATACCGGCTATTACGCCACCTTTAATCGCGACAACGTCACCCTGGTAGACCTGCAGGAGCAGCCGATTCAGGGTTTTCTGGAGCAGGGCATCATCACCCATAAACAGGTGATAGAGGTGGATGTGATTGTTTATGCCACCGGCTTCGATGCGATGACCGGCGCGATTCTAAAAGTGGATATTGTCGGTCGCGGTGGGCAGTCGCTGCGGGATAAGTGGGCCGAAGGGCCAAAAACCTTTCTCGGCCTGGGTACATCAGGATTTCCTAACCTGTTCATCATCACCGGGCCTGGCAGCCCATCGGTGTTAACCAACATGTTGCCGTCTATCGAGCAGAATGTAGAGTGGATCAGCGATTGCATTGACCATATGCAGCAGCAGGGCCAGGTCACCATCGAAGCGACTTCAGCAGCGGAACAGGCGTGGGTTGGCGAGGTGAATGAGCTGGCCGATCGAACCCTGTTTCCGACCTGCAACTCCTGGTATTTGGGCGCCAATATTCCGGGCAAACCGAGAGTGTTTATGCCTTATATCGGTTTCCCCGCTTACGTAGAGAAATGCGCGGAAGTAGCCAGTGAAGGGTATGAGGGGTTTGCGCTAAGTTAGGGTTCGCCGAACAAAAAGGCCCGGTTAATTATTCATTAACCGGGCCTTTTTATTGCCTAAAACTTTTTAATGGTGAATGTTAAATTTGCCGATAAACATCAGTTTTTAGATATTCGACATACTCCTTCATACCACGCAGCGCGCTATATTTTGGCGTGTAATCAAATTCGGCGGCGG
>JAHRWJ010000008.1 GCA_019090185.1 Immundisolibacteraceae bacterium | reverse complement strand
GCTACTGTCCAGGTTTGGCCGGCAGACCCGATTGATTATTAACGGACTGCTGCTGGGTAGTCTCTGGGCGATCTGGCCATTCCAGCATCGACAGTTTCGGTTGGTTCGGGAAAAATCGAGAATTATTTCCAGTCAGCCGGCTTGGCCGGCCGATTATGATGAATCGGTGCTGATGGCATTTGGGCTCATAGTGGTTGGGCTGGTGTTGGTGATGGCACTGGGTCGAGTTTCACGAGCCCAGGTGCGCTGAATTAGTGACCAGTCTCGAAGTAACCCGAAACCTGCTCACCCTGCAGGGCAGTGCCAGCCGTATTGATCCGGAGTGGCAACAACGGCTGCACACCCTGGGGTTAACAGAGCCATCTCGTTGGCGAATTTTTGCTGGTGGCGAGATCGCATCTGCCTCGCGTTCGACCAATTGTTTCAGGGTGACTTTGCCAACCGGTGACCTGGTTTACTTTAAACGTTACGTCTATTTTAACTGGCGGTTGCGGTCGCTTTTTTTGCCCAGCAAGGCGGCCACCGAAGCCTGGGGACTGACGCAGATGACCCGGGCCGGTTGTGTTACCCCTAAGATTTTGGCTTACGGTGAACAGCGGGTAATGGGTAATATTCGGGCCGCTTTTCTGGTGACTCAGGCGGTCGAGGGTACCCATAGTTTGGCTGATCTTGCCCGCCAGCAGGAGCAAACACCTGACCCAGAGCGGTGGCGCAACATCATTACGATGGCTGCTGATTCCTTACTGCCACAGCTGCAGCAAATGCATCGAGCAGGCTTGTTCCATTACGATCTGAAATGGCGCAACTTACTGCTCAATGAATCAACAGGATCGGTGGTGATTATTGATTGTCCGCGGGCAAGGCGCCGACGCTGGCGGCGGTTTCGAGGTCAGGTGGTCGATCTGTCGGCGCTTTCCAGGGTGGCGCTGATCCATTTAAGTCAGTTTCAGCGCTTACGTTTTTTTTTGCGCTATCTGGGTCCAGGTTTTGATCGAGTGCAGGCGCGTAAATTACTGGCTGCAATTAATGGCCATCTTTCCAGGCGTCCGCCGAAAGGCTGGAATAGAGGCTAGCGGTTTTAGTCGGCGTTTTGGTTAACCACAACGCAGAATGATTCGTCGCCAAAACTGACCTTGTCGCCAGCGACAATTTTTTTACGTTTGCGGGTCTCCACCTCGCCATTGACCCGCACCTCCCCCTCAGAAATCACCAGCTTGGCCTCGCCGCCACTGGCCACCAACCCTTCCATCTTGAGTAATTTGTAGAGTTCGATCGGTTCTTGGGATATTTCTACCTGGTTCATTGGTTGGGGTCACTTTTGTGGGTTATTGGGTCGAAAAACAGACCAGCGGCAAACACGGATTTGTCCTTGAGCGCGGGCTAATAAAGCTGGTTATTTCCAGTTTCCTGAAATTAAGCTCGGTGAGCGTTGCCTAAATTCGCTGCAGACCAGACCGATAGGGTGGTATTGGGTCATGGCGTTAGGGTGTGCTGGTTGGGCACGCCGACCTTCACATCTGCTATAGGGATCAGGGCATGAAAATTCTAACGGTTGATGGCTTACAACAGTTGATTAGTCGGGTTGGTATCGACGCTTTTTTTGATTTAACACGCGACCGGCTAGAACAGGATTTTGGCCGCTGGCATCACTTTCAGAAATCGCCCCGTCATGCGGTTCACTATCCCTATGGGGTGATTGAGTTAATGCCGTGTGCGGACGATGAATTTTACGCCTTCAAATATGTTAATGGTCACCCCTATAACACCCAGCAGGGTCGGCTCTGCGTCATTGGGCTTGGTTTGTTGGCGGATGCTAAAAGCGGATACCCGCTGTTGTTCAGTGAAATGACCTTGTTGACGGCGATCAGAACGGCAGCGGTTGCGGCGCTGGGGGCAAAATATCTGGCCAGAGCCGATTGTCAGCACCTGGCGGTGATTGGTAATGGTGCGCAATCAGAATTTCAAGTCACTATGTTGCGGCGTCAGCTGCCATTAACCACAGTCAGTTTTTTCGATCCGGATGGCCGGGCGATGGAAAAATTCGCCAATAATTTGGGTTCAGCAGACCTAAGCTTGAAGGCTTGTGATTCTATACAAGATGCGGTTTCGGGAGCAGACCTAATCGTGACCGCGACAGCGGCTAAGCAGGCCAATGACCTGATTGAACCGAAATGGCTTGCACCGGGTGTGCATATCCATGCGATGGGTGGTGATTGCCCGGGTAAAACCGAGTTGGGCCAGCGGCTATTGGGTCAGAGCAAAATTGTGGTCGAATATCTGCCGCAAAGCCTGCTGGAAGGTGAAATGCAGAACATGGCGCCCGATAACCTTTACGGTGAGCTCTGGCAGCTGGTCGACGGCAGCTTACCGGGCCGGGAAAACGACACCGAAATCACCCTGTTTGATTCAGTCGGTTTTGCACTTGAGGACTATTCGATATTGCGGTTGGTGCTTGAGCTGCTGGAAAGTGTTGACTATGGGGATCTATGTCTTACTCAGCCGATGGTGCCGCCGTTGGCGGACCCCAAAAACCTCTATGGGTTGTTGTCTGGGTAGGGGCAAAAACAACCGATTTAGGTAACTGGGTTACTGATGTTTCTGGAATTTCTGGGGCTGCAAAGGTTGCGCAGACTAGTTTAGCAACGGCGTTTAGGGTTATCTGCTGCGGATCTTTTGACGGATCGAACTCGCAGATCTCCAGTCCAGCAAACTGCTTGTTACCGGCAATCTGCCTTAGCGCCACACAGAGGCTATCCAGATTGAGTCCTTGTTTGACCGGCGTTGCAACCCCGGGTGCCTGGGAGGGGTCAATGGCATCCATATCGATACTAATGCCTACCGTGTCACAGCGACTGCACAGCTCAAGCATGGCTGAGATTAAGGTGTGAGTGCAGTCTCCCCGTGGGGTGTCAGACATAAAATGGATTTTAGCCTGGTGATCCGTCAGAAAATTGAGTTCTGGCTGCTCGTAGTCGCGGATACCGATCAGGTGCAGGTTTTGGCCTTGAAGCTTGCCGGCGGCGGGGCAAAACTGGTTTAGCCG
>JAHRWJ010000067.1 GCA_019090185.1 Immundisolibacteraceae bacterium | reverse complement strand
GCTTCATGAGCTTCCTGCGCGTTTTTAGATCGGTTTTTAAACGTTCTGTGATCTTTCGGCAGGTTTTCCGGGCCGAATTTTTTAGTGATTAGCTCCCTGATTTCGTTAACCGCTTCAGTGGCCAACGACACCGAATCGGTACGCATGTAGGTAATCAGACCGACCCCTTCACCGCCGATATCAACTCCCTCATAGAGCTGTTGGGCAATTCGCATCGTTCGCTGGGCGGTAAACCCAAGCTTTCTGGACGCCTCTTGCTGCAGTGTAGAGGTGGTAAAAGGCGGCAACGGGTTTCGCTTACGTTCCTTATTTTTTATTGTGTCAACAGTTAGCGTACCGCCAGAACCGTCAACTAAAGCTTGCTTTGCAGTGAGTGCCCCGGCTTCGTCCGTTAACGTAAACTGGCTGACCGTTTTACCGTCTAGCTGTGTAAGCTTTGCAGAGATCTTCTTTAGTTTGCCATCAGATTGAGCTTCGGTCTGGGCCTCTATGGTCCAGTATTCTTTGGGCTCAAAGGCCTGGATCTCTAGTTCTCTTTCTGCGATCAACCTTAGTGCAGGGCTCTGTACCCTACCGGCTGAGAGCCCCGGGCGAATCTTGCGCCATAGTAGGGGCGATATATTGAAACCAACTAGGTAGTCTAATGCTCGTCGTGCTTGCTGCGCATTTACCAGATCCATCTGGATATCGCCGGGATTGGCTACAGCATCAAGCACGGCCTTTTCGGTGATCTCGTTAAAGACCACCCGCATAATTTTCTGCTTTTTCAAAATGCCGTTGTCGATGAGCTGTTCACAAAGATGCCAGGCGATGGCTTCGCCTTCTCTATCCGGGTCAGTCGCGAGGATGAGCTCATCAGCGCCCTTGAGCGCCTTCTGGATAGCTTTGACGTGCTTATCGTTACGTTCGATCGGCTGATAATTCATCCGAAAGCCATTGCGGTAGTCCACGGCTCCCTCTTTGGCGATCAAATCTCTGACATGCCCGTAGGAAGCGAGGACTTTATAATCGTTACCGAGGTAACGATTGATGGTTTTTGCCTTGGCTGGTGATTCGACTACTACTACGCTAGTGACCATAGTTGGTATTTAGTAAATATCCATGAATGAAGGACGCTAACGCTGACTGAAAGCGAGGGTTGCGTTAGCTAAGTTGTGTTTCCAAGTCGGAAAAGATCAATGTTTCTAAAGCTAAATAAAGCCGTGGGTCAGTAACTCTGTTGAAGCTGACCATCAATACCACCCAACGGACCTGCTCCATTTCTAACTCTTCAGCATCACAATCGAGTGCGATCAACCGGTCAAGAATTAACTCAAAGGTTATTGGATCAATAAGATCACTTGATTGCAGCGCAATCATATAACGCTGTGCTTCGAACGATAATTTTTGCTTTTCGAGTGTACATAACACCCGAGACGATTGTGTTGGGTCAAAACTAAGGATCTGATCAGGGCATTCAACCTGCAATGCTAGCTCGTCCAGCCAGCCCCAGGCCTTGCCGATTGAGTGGTTGTTAAAACCTGCGGTCAGTAGTTCTCTGGTGAGAATCTCCCGCTCTATATCGATTTCCTGTTCATCTTCGTACTCTTCGAGTAGGTATATCAGTACATCTAGCACAGATTCTTTCATCCATCCTTCCTGATCAGGTTTTGCTAAATTTTCCTCCACTCTGGCTATAAACAACGCCTGCCAGCTCTAGGGACAACAGGATGGAAGAAACTTGGGCTGACGTCAATCCGGTATTTATTGAGAGCTGGTCAATAGAGCTACTGTGATCACCAATTGCCTCAAACACGAGTCGATCTGTATCTTTCAAGTCTGGTGCTTTAGCATCTGTAGAAGATGTCGACTCCACGTAAGGTCGTAGTTGCGGAGCGATGCATTGTAATATTTCTTGGACAGTTTCGGTAAGTTGAGCTCCCTCCCTGATGAGCAGGTGACAACCTTTACTGTTGGGGTTATCGATATCGCCGGGTAGCGCAAAGACGTCTTTGCCTTGTTCTGCTGCCAAACGGGCAGTGACCAGTGAACCGCTTTTGACAGTGGCGTCAATGACCAGCACTCCCAGAGAGAGCCCACTGATAATTCGATTCCGTTTTGGGAAATTAACGGCTAACGGCGGGCTGTCAGGAGCTTGCTCTGACAACAGTAATCCCCCGCTAGCGATAATTTTGTCGGCCAAAGCGTGATGTTGACGAGGATAAACTGAGTTTAGTCCATTGCCCAATACGGCCACGGTTAGCCCTTTATTATCGAGCGCACCCATATGCGCGGCGTGATCCACGCCAACCGCTAATCCACTACTAACAGTAATTCCCATAGTCGTCAGCGCGGCGGCGAACTCATGACCTCGACGTAGGCTGCGTTGTTTCGCGTTTCGACTACCAACAATGGCTAATTGGGGTTCGTTTAAAGCCTTGGGATCTCCCCGGAGATAAAGTAGCGGCGGGGGATCGCTGATTTGAGCAAGCAGTGGGGGAAACCCTGGCTGTCCGTAGCTGAGTATCGAATGAGCGTCTTTATCGGCGAAATCTAATTCAACCTCAAAATCATCGCTAGTAACGGGCTTACGGAGGTACTGAAGAAATTTTTGCGTGGGTGCAAAGGAGCCTAATAGCTCGGTTAGCTGTTGCTCGTTGGCCCTGTAGACCTGCTCGGGACTATTGAAGTGGTCGATCAGCTTCTTATAGCGGGTCGGCCCGATTCCAGGCGCTCGGCAGAGCGCCAGACTAAAAAGTAGGCCGTTAGTAGATGGTGTGGGTCGCTGCTCTTGCTTAACCGGCTTTTCCTACCACCCGGTCCATCAACTCTATAGCGGTAGTAGAGGACATGATGAGGCCGAAACTGACTTGTTCAAAACTTTTAAAAACCAGTAATGTGCCGACGACCTCTGCAGGCAGATCTACCCATTCGATCGCTTGTTTATCGAATACCTGACCAGGAGTCTTCAAAACTTTTAATGTATGACCTTCTTCAAGACCATCTTGCTGGCCTCGATCAATGACAACCACGTTGTATTGACCGATCTGACTGACCCCGTCTATGACATCGATAATCGCTGCACTGAAATCGGCTGCAGCAGGCCTGGGCTTGAAGTTTGGTTCTATAGCATCGTTGTTAATGGGCAACAGGATATCGCCGGGCAGCACTTCACGATTGGAATTAGTGATCAGTAAGATCGATGGGTCACCTTTTTTAACCACCGTTGACTTACCAATATAAAGGGCCGCGTAGCCGAGGTTCTCATCGGTTGCTGAGCGTATGTAGGGTTGCCCTAGTCGGAAAATTTCAAGATTGTCCTGATCGGGTATTTTTCGACCGTAAACCTTATCTCCCGAACCAGAAATAACATGCTCTCCAAGTCCACCAAGGACATAAGGGTAGCTATTTTGGTCACCGTCGG
>JAHRWJ010000066.1 GCA_019090185.1 Immundisolibacteraceae bacterium | reverse complement strand
GCCTCGCCAACCGGGGCAATACAGTAAATTTTCACTTCGGTAAGGTTATGTGCAATCGGTCGCCAGACCCGAATCTGTGACGAGGCCTGCTCCATTAAATTAATGTTGGGGTAAACCAGCACATTACGTTGACGCTTGAGCATCCATTCAGCTCGCTCTGGGCCCATGCGCTCGGTTACTTCTTCACGACTATCCCAGAGCGGGCGGTTCTCGGGCATCGGGAAGGTACTCCAGATCATCGCGTGACCGCCCCCCAGGTCGTAACAGCCAGTGGCGCCATTGAGCGCGTTTTTATCAAACCCTGACTTGACCGCATCTTCGCCGTGCTGCTCCTCAAGTCGGCGCTGCAGCACACCCACATAATTCATGTGAACTGAGGTGAAGTGATAACCATCAATGCCGTTTTCGGTCTGCATTTTCCAGTTACCGGCATAGGTATAAGTTGAGTGACCCTTTAGCACTTCGATGCCTTCTGGGCCGATGCCATCGAGCATATCCATGAAGGGCATGGTTTGACCCAGATGCTCCTGCAGGGTCGGCACGTCTTCGCTCAGGCTGCCAAAAATAAATCCCTTGTAACTTTCCACCTTTGCTACCGGCGTAAGGTCGTGACTCTGCTTAAGAAACGGGTCTGGATAGCTGCCGGTTTTTAGATCCTTAACCTCAACATTATTACCTGCCATATCAAACACCCAACCGTGATAAGAGCAGGTAACAAACTTCTGATTACCTTTACCGCGCCGGCACAGGGTTGCCCCACGATGAGGGCAGGCATTTATAAAAGCATGAATATCGCCGTCATTATCACGGCTGACAATAATTGGCTGACGCCCTATATGAGTCAGGAAGTAGTCATTAGGGTTAGCAATTTGGCTCTCGTGCGCCAGAAACACCCAGTTCGCCTCGAAGATATGCTTCATCTCCAGTTCGAACACCTCTTCGTCGTTGAACAGGTGGCGGCTGACCTCAAAAAGACCATCTTCAGGACGGTCTACAAATAGTGCATCAATCTGCTCGGGCTTCATTTCGTTGCTCCCCCTGCTCTATGTCACTAATAACGGCTGATAAACGACAAACGATCAATCCCACGGTCGCTGATCCGTAGGTTTATCTTGCCGATTCAGCTTCAAGGCCACTTGACCCAGGTCAGCTATACCAACTGATTTAAAGCTTGATCAACAATGAACTTATCGAGCTGATGTAAATCAACACCCAAAAAAAACGCCCCTATTAGGGTGTGTTTCACTCCGCTTAGTTAGATTACAAAGACGCTCCCGAACGACTGTTTTAAAGAGGAACACCATCATGTCCGCTACCGCAGAAACTAATTACCTGATCGATGTTCAAAGCCCCTGGCTAAACCACCTTAAAAGCGACATTCTTGAACCGGTTGCTGGCCTGGCTCTACGCCATCCGGTTTTTTCCAAGATCGAATCCGGGGAGCTACCAAAAAAGGATATCGTCAAGCTACTGTCGGATCTTTGCTGGGTAATCACTGGTTTTCCAGAGTACGTTTCTGCGTTGGCATCCCGTTGCCCGAAAAACGATCACAAGGTCAAAGCAGAGTTACTGGAAAACGCCTTTATCGAACGCGACCACCCATTCTTACTTGCTGAAGCCGTGACTGCCCTGGGTGGTGAAGGAGAAGCCATTATCAAAGGGCCTGACTGGAGCTGCCATGATTACGGCGACAAAATTCATGGTTTAAGAATGATTATAGAAGCTTACGTATTTCACCGCCCCTGGATAGAAGGGATGGCCGCTTGCGCCGTAGGCGTTGAGAGTGTGGTGCCAGCTATTTTTGGCCGAGTCGGCAAAGCCTGTATCAAACACTATGGCTTACCAGCTGAAAAAGCCGAATGGTTTGAAATTCACGGTGGCGAGGTCGAAATGGAACACGGCAACCAGGGGCTCAGGGTACTTGATAAGTATGTTGCAGCAGACGATGTCGATACTCAGGCTGCCTGTATTGCCGCCGCAAACCTAGTCGCAAAAGGTGTTAGCATCAGCTTATTCGATGATTTGGGAACCTGGTAATAGGCCAAGGATTTGACGGCTAACAGACCAGGCAAATAACAGCGGTAAAAAAATATGGGCAGAATTAAAGTTGTTGACCACTGTGATTGGCGAATGGCAATGCCAGACTCGTCGCTGCTGAGTTTGCTTAAAGGCAAACGGGTGCCGATCGCAACCTCCTGTGGCTTGGGCAGTTGTGGCACTGATATGGTGCTGGTTGTTCAGGGGCAGGAAAATCTCACGCCAATTGGCACCACTGAAGCTCGCACCCTGGCAGAAATGGAGGCACCGGCTAACGCCCGATTGGCCTGTATGGCCAGGCTCATGGACGGTGATATCGAGCTCGAAGTACCTGAAGACAGTTTGCAGGTCTAGCAATACCGGCCCGATTTTTGGGCACACCTCTGGCCTGGTTATCTGCCCCAGTCGCCTGCCTGGGTTTGCAGCAAGGCCAATGCAGCCAGCGGGGCGGTTTCGGTTCGCAGCACCCGTGGTCCCAGCGAGACCGGTTGATAGCCTCGCTGACCCGCAAGCTCTAATTCCGGAGTAGAAAACCCGCCCTCGGGACCAATCAACAGTTCCACTTCAGTAACACTGGCATCAATACCAATCGGCTTAGTAGCGCGGGGATCCAGAATTAAGCGTTCTCCGCTGCGCTGCTGGGCAGTCCACTGATCAAAAGTTACCGCCGCTCTTAACAACGGCAACCGGGTGCGGCCAGACTGCTCACAAGCAGCAATAATCAAACTTTGCCATCGCCGCTGCCGTTGATTATTTTTCTGCTCGCTGATTTTTACCTGGGTGCGCTCGGTGATCAACGGCACCAATTCAGTGACCCCAAGCTCAACCCCTTTACGCACCGCCCACTCTGTCCGGTCGCCCTTACCTAGCGCCTGCACCAGCCGAGTATGCAGTCCCGATTCTCGGGTGACAGGATCATATTCGCCGATCAGAACACAGCCACGACGGCGCTCCAGGGTTTCAACCTGGGCGCGGTATTCTCCGCCAAGCCCATTGAATAGCACCAGGGATTCGCCAGGCTTTAATCGCAATACACCGCCGATGTGGCGCACCAGCTCATCCGGCAAGTCGATGACATTGCCGGTCACTAATGGTTGATCTAGATAAACTCGAATATCACGCATAACGGCGCAGCTGAACCCAGGTTAGGTCGGCAAAAGCAACTGGTAACACAGTGTTGTTACTGCTCTATAAATCGACCAGGCCGAGCTCGACCCAGAGACGCCTGCAGGGCTCGATACGGTTCATGCTATAGAAATGTATCCCAGGCGCACCCTGATCTAATAAGCGCTGGCAAAGCTGCAGGGTGACCTCGTGGCCAAAATCGCGCAACGAATCCATGTCATCACCATAGGCCTCGAGCCGATGGCGAATCCAGCGGGGAATCTCGGCACCGCAGCGATCCGAAAACCGAGCCAACTGCGTGTAGTTGGTAATCGGCATAATGCCCGGCACCACCGGGATATCGACGCCGAGCTTCTCTATGCTGTCGATGAAACCAAAGTAAGCATCAGCATTATAGAAATACTGGGTCATCGCCGAATCAGCGCCCGCGTCGACCTTGCGCTTAAAATTATGCAAGTCGACTTCGGCGTTAACCGCTTCTGGATGAAACTCCGGATAGGCCGCAACTTCGATATGAAAAGCATCACCCCATTGCTCGCGCAGAAACTCAACCAACTCATTAGCGTAAGAAAAATCTCCGCCGTCGTAACCGCTGCCTGATGGCGCATCACCCCGCAAAACCACCAGCTGGTTTACGCCAATTTTTTGATAAGCATTGACCAGCCCGGTGATCTCTTCCCGCGAAGAACTAATACAGGAAATATGCGGCGCGACAGGGACCTGAGCCTCGTCACTGATCTGGGTAACCATTTCCAGCGTGCCATCACGGGTACTGCCGCCGGCACCGAAGGTCACCGAAAAATAGTCCGGTTTAAGCGCGGCAAAACCCTGGCGAACTTCGCGGACTTTGTCGTTGCCCTCAGGGGTACGAGCTGGGAAAAATTCCAGGCTAAAACGGCGCTGACGATCCTGCTGAGTTTTCATATCGGTTAAATGGCTACCGGTTAATAACGGTAATGGTCAGGTTTATAAGGCCCATCAACGGGCAGACCCAGATAGCTGGACTGCTCACCGGTCAGTTCGGTCAATTCAACACCCAGCTGCTCTAGATGGGCCCGAGCGACCTTTTCATCAAGGTGTTTAGGCAACACATAAACTTCATTTTTATAATTGGCGGAATTCTGCCAAAGCTCGATTTGCGCCAACACCTGGTTGGTAAAAGAATTCGACATCACAAAGCTCGGGTGACCGGTACCACAACCTAGATTCACCAAGCGGCCTTCGGCAAGCACGATCAGCCGCTTGCCGTCGGGGAAAATCACATGATCAACCTGGGGCTTGATGTTGTCCCACTCGTACTGGCGCAGCGAGGCAATATCAATCTCTGAATCAAAATGACCGATGTTGCAGATGATCGCCTGGCTCTTCATGCTCAACATGTGATCGTGGGTAATGACATTGACATTACCGGTGGTGGTCACAAAGATATTGGCTTCAGCGGCAGCATTTTCCATGGTGACTACCCGATAACCTTCCATCGCTGCCTGGAGGGCGCAAATCGGGTCAATTTCGGTAATCCAAACCGTAGCACCCAGGCCACGAAGTGACTGAGCACAACCTTTACCCACATCGCCATAGCCACAAACCACGGCAATTTTGCCGGCGATCATCACGTCGGTAGCACGCTTAATGCCGTCAACCAATGACTCACGACAACCATAGAGATTATCGAATTTTGATTTGGTTACCGAATCATTAACGTTGATGGCTGGCACTTGCAGGCTGCCGGCTTTCATCATTTCGTACAGACGGTGCACCCCGGTGGTGGTCTCTTCTGAAAGACCGCGAACATCCGCCATCAACTCGGGGAAGTCGTCATGCATCATCAGTGTCAGGTCGCCACCATCATCGAGAATCAGGTTGGGATGCCAGCCATCAGGCCCGGTAATGGTCTGCTCGATACACCAGTTGGCCTCTTCTTCGGTTTCACCTTTCCAGGCGAAGACAGGCACACCGACCGCTGCCATCGCAGCAGCAGCATGATCCTGGGTGGAGAAAATATTACAGGACGACCAGCGCACTTCGGCCCCTAAGGCCGTTAGGGTTTCGATCAGCACGGCGGTCTGAATGGTCATATGCAGACAGCCAGCGATACGGGCATCTTTCAGAGGCTTCTGATCACCATACTCTTCACGCAGTGCCATCAAACCAGGCATTTCACTTTCGGCAATCGCAACTTCTTTGCGACCCCATTCAGCTAATGCAATATCAGCAATTCGATAATCGGCGTTATCGCCATCTACAGGGGCAATCGAACTCATTGGGTATTCTCCGGTAATGCCGCGCTACTGGCCGCGACAACAATAATAATATTCACAAAAAGAGCCAGCCGGTTTCTTAGGCTGCGCTGGGAATCTCACCTGTTAGGCCGGCAGCTTCGCGCAAGGCTTGAGCTTTATCGGTTCGCTCCCAGGTTATCTCGGCTTCGGTACGGCCAAAATGACCATAAGCAGCGGTCTGGCGATAGATAGGCCGCAGTAGGTCAAGCATCACCACAATACCTTTGGGGCGTAAATCGAAATGGGCATCAATCAGCTCGATAATGCGCGGCTCAGAAATCACGCCCGTACCAAATGTTTCAACGGCGATAGAAGTTGGTTTAGCAACGCCAATGGCATAGGAGACCTGAATTTCACAGCGCTCGGCGATGCCCGCTGCCACCAGGTTTTTAGCCACATAACGACTAGCATACGCGGCAGAACGATCAACCTTAGATGGATCTTTACCCGAAAAGGCACCGCCACCGTGACGCGCCATCCCGCCGTAGGTATCAACAATGATTTTGCGACCGGTAAGACCGCAATCGCCAACCGGCCCACCAATCACAAAACGGCCGGTAGGGTTAATAAAAAACTGGGTGTCATTTGAAAGCCATTCCGCAGGTAACACCGGAGCAATAATTTCCTCGCGCACCGCAGCCACCAGGTCATCGTGGCCAATCGACTCATCATGCTGGGTAGAGAGAACAACCGCATCGATACCGACCGGCTTGCCCTCTTCATACCGGAAAGTAACCTGACTTTTGGCATCCGGTCGTAACCAGGGCAGGGTGCCATTTTTACGCACCTCGGCCTGCTTTTTAACCAAACGATGCGCATAGGTAACCGGCGCCGGCATCAACACATCTGTTTCATTCGATGCGTAACCAAACATTAACCCCTGGTCGCCCGCACCCTGTTCGAGGTCAAGCCCTTCCCCTTCGTTAACACCCTGAGCAATATCAACCGACTGCTGATCAAGAGCCGTAAGCACCGCACAGGAACGGAAATCAAAGCCCAGTTCAGAGGAGTCATAACCGATTTCAGCGATGGTATCCCGAGCAATCTGCTGGTAATCCACCACCGCGTTGGAGCTTATTTCACCCGACAACACCACTAGCCCGGTATTGACCAGGGTTTCACAGGCAACCCTGGAGGCTGTGTCGTCCGTTAACAGCGCATCTAGCACTGCATCTGAAATTTGATCGGCAACCTTATCCGGATGACCCTCAGAGACGGATTCGGAGGTAAATAAATACTGATCAGCCATTGTTTCCCCAACATCTGTTTTGAGTGTAGTTTGGCCCTACACCGGTTTAAATTATTTTCTAGCGGGCGAAATTAGACCATGACCCAGCGTTAACTGTATAGATTCATCATGCTCCAGCAAGAAAAACTTTCAAATCTGTGGCTAGCCGATGTAACGGAATATCCCAGCGCTGTGCTTCTATCGCGTCAAGCAACTGAAAGGAATGAGCCACACCCAACAAGGTCGGCACAATCGCCCGAAAGTAACAGTTTTCCAGCAGCCGATCATAATAGCCAGCCCCCATACCGATGCGGTTACCGACCCGATCCATCCCCACCACGGGTAATACCAGCAAGTCGAGCTGGTTTACCGAGATGGTTTCACGGTAACAAGCAGCTACTTCTGGAATGTCAAAACGATTGAGGCTGATGCGGGCATCAGCTGCCAGCGGAGCAAAACGCATCCGTCGGCAAGGTTTTCTGGGCAATTCTGGTAAGTAGACCCTTTTACCCATCGCTATCGCTCGATCCGCTAATGGCAAAGGACTAATTTCGCCATCGGCTGGCCAATAGATTGCTATTCGACGAGCATTTTGAAAAAAATGACTACCCACTACCCGGCGCGCCAGGGAAACGGCTGCTTTTCGCTGATCAGCAGCCGTCAGCTCTCGTCGACGCTGACGCAGTTTCTGGCGAGCTTGTCGACGCTCGTCAACAAGAACTTTTGACAGACAGTTCATTAGCAATACCGTCGGGCCAGAAACACAAGTAAGTTAAACGGTTACGACAAACAGCTCGTAGCCCTGTGACTTCATTAGCCACCAACTACCAACCAAGAGCGAGCAGAAAAAGAGAGGGCGGTACCCACCATTAGCGCCGGTTACAGCGATCGATCTCGAACCCAACAACCAGGGTGGACGCCGGTGCCGACAAAAAAGGCTTCCTGCTCGATGGCAGGCTTGCACACCAGTGCCGGGAATAGCATCCTAACGAAAATCAAAGTGGTTCAAGAATAGCCTACTGGCCTCGAACACCACAGTGGGTACCATTACT
>JAHRWJ010000065.1 GCA_019090185.1 Immundisolibacteraceae bacterium | reverse complement strand
CCGGTAAAGAAGCCGTATTGGTGGTGGCTGATGTTGAAATGGAGCATCACCATGTCATCTTGCCACCGGTTAAAGGCAGGCAGCGGCAGCAGCTGTTAGAAGTTGAATTTAATCGCCTTGCCGAGGGTCGGCCACTGGTCTGGTCCTATCTTTATGTTGGGCCACGACCGGCCCCATTGGCTACGGCTGCAGCACAGGGTACTGCTGGCTCTGAGCACTATGTATTGAACTGCTGGCCGAAGAGCAAGTTAAGTAGTTATTTAGCGGACTTTGCCCATGTGGGGCTGTCACCTCGGCTGATTATTCCCGATATAGCGCTGTTCTATCTATGGCGTCAGCGGGAAGCCGAAGGGCTGGGCTCATTTGCGCTCATCAATACCAGTGGAAATGGCACCACGGTGTTATTGGGCGACACGCTGCAGATGAAGATCTTTGTGCGGCGCTTATCTCCGGCTATTGGTCATAACCGGGAGCGATTGCCGAGTGAAATTCGCCGCTCACTGCAATATGCCAGTCAGGATATTGGCCTGCGACCAGAGTTGTTGATCACCAATGAGCAGCAATTGGCGATTGATCTTCAGCCAAAATTGGACCGCTCAATTTCGATTGAGATTGAGAAAGGTTGGGCTGCTCAGCCTATATTAAGCGAATACTGTAGCGCTATTAGTCGTCGTGATAGCCAGTCTTTTGTGCCTGATGAAATTCGCTATGCGGGTTTTAATCGGCTGGTCAATCGGGTTGCTAAGGGCGGCATTGCCATGGTGGCGGTGGCCAGTGTGGTGACCGCTGTTTCGATTGAGTTGATGGTGCGAAGTGATTATCCGTCTCTGTCAGCGCTCGGTTCTCGTTATGAGCTGCGTCTGCAGGAACAGCAATCTTTGAGAAATGAGATTGATGAGCTTCGCCAGCAGCAGGGGTTTGCTGATGATGTGTTGCTGCCAAAACAACAGATGGTTTATTGGCTGATTCGAGATATTGGAGCCCAACTACCTGAGCAGCTACGACTGAGCAGCTTAGAATACGATGTGATTGATGCTTCCACGGCACGGCTTTCATTTGAGGCGGTATTGACGAGCGATAATGTGGGCCAGCTGGATGAAAATATGCAGAATTTTGGCCACACTCTGGAAGCGGAACCCTGGTTGATTGAGTGGCCCCGGGGCTGGCGGAAAAATTGGCGGAGTGAATACCTGGGTGGCCGCCGGGGGCAGCAGGTGAAACTGAAGTTGAGTGGAGTGTTACCTCTCTAATGGCTGCACATCTCTACATGAGCAAGTCCCGCTGGATTGCTGGCGGAATATTGCTCGCTTCCGTTGGTCTGTTTTACTGGTCGATTGGCGTGCGTCTGGCGGGGGGGGCTGAGGTGGAGGCTTTAGCAATGCGTCAGGAGGCGTTGCAATTCAAAATTACTAATTTGCGTTGGCAGCGTGATGCTCTGGATACCGAGGAGTCTGAAAAAACTCGAGCCGCAGCGTTGCTACGGTTAATTGAGGAACCGGATGGTTTGCCAGGCCTGGTTGATCAGTTACAGGATATGGCGCAGCAATATGGCATTGATATCAGGGTTGCTGTGTCTGAGCCAGAGTCGTTTGAGAGTATGGACGGGGTTTTTACTCGCCAGCTTGAGTTGAGCTTTGATGGTGTTCCTTATGATTTACTTGAGACCTATGTGGGCCATCTACAAGGCCAGGCGAGTCGGTGGCATTTTTTGTTAGGTGGCTTTAATTTGACCAACCGGGGTTCAGAAGCTAGCGTTGCCGGCAAGATGCAGATGCAGATATGGACCGGTACCGGTAAGTCGGTAGAACAGGATGCGCTGTTTTGAATTTTTGCAGCGGTTCAAGGCGCGGGATTGATTCAGGTTTTCTGCAGCAGAATAACCTTCTTCAGATCCAGCAGGCCGGGAGCGCTCCAGGTTGAATTTTATTAAGCGGATAAGGCTCTGGTTACAGAAACCCTGGTTTGTGGGTCTGCTTTCAGTGATAGCAATTCTTTATAGCGCCAGAAATATCGTGCTGCCGTTAATAGACCTGTCTAGTAATAAACCAAAACAGGGTGCCATTGCTAAAGGTTCGACCAGCAGCCCGCTCTTGCCCGGTGGTGGGGATAGCCCAGAAGTGCAATTGAAAATTGGTCAGTTACGGTTAACCCAGCTTACCGGTATATCTTATCGCCGCAATCCCTTTCTATTGGCCAATGACCCTCGTCAGCCAGGTTTTGAACTTACCAGCCAACTGGCGGTTGCCAAGGTTTATACGGGTGAGGTGAAGACCGGCGAGTCTCTTCACCCCACTAGCCTGTTTGAACTCAACGCCATCCTCGATCGTGACGGTCGTAGGGTGGCGATGATTAACCGTCAGGTCAGTTCCCAGGGGGATTTAATCAAGCCACAGCTGAATCATCTTGATGAAGGGGCGCTTTCTTTGGAGCAACACAAGCAGTTGCGAGAGATGTTAGCGATGCAATATGAACTGACCTTAATCAGCTCAGATGGGGTAGAGATAACCGGTGACATGGGGCTTTTCAAGGTTTCCTTTCGATATTAGCGGCTTTTGGCCAGTAAGAAATTGTGTTTATTTTTAATTAGATAGGCGATATAGTTCAGGCTCCACTATAAGTTTTCATGGGAAATTTCATGAATCTGTATAGGTTGCGTTTTTCACGACCGGCTGCGAGTGATATCAGATACCCGATGAGACAGATCCCCATGAGGCAGATAAAGAATAGATCGGACAGTGGTTTTCGTTATTTAGCCCTCTGTTGCCTGGCGTTGTTGCTATCCGGCTGTGCTAATCAGGTGGTGCCACGATCGGTCGCGGTTGCTAAGCCGCTACCAGAAGCTGTGTCGCGACCCGCTGATATTGATGCGGTAATGGTGCCGGTTCTTGAACGTCAGGGGCGACTTCCCTCCCTGGTTCAGAGCGCAGTCGCGGCTGCCAAACCGCACTACAATTTTCATGCTGTTGGGGTGCCAATAGCAGATGCATTGCGCCTGTTCGCCCGTGATAATGAGCTCAACCTTGTTTTAGATCGTGGGCTGCAGGGTGAGCTGACCATCGACTTCACCGACCTGCCGCTTGAGCTGGCGCTGGATGCTCTGTTGGATGCGCACGGTTACGGCTGGCAAATGGATGGTCGCTTGATTCGAATTAGGCAGCAAACTACCCGAACCTTCGATGTCGACTATTTACGTTTGCGCCGTAGCAGTGAATCCCACAACGAATCAGGTGCCTTTGGTGTTTCTGGCAGCGGTGAATCAACAGGATCTAATGAGTTTGAGATCGAGCAGGAGAATGTGGTCGATTTCTGGGAAGAGCTCACCGAAGAGTTAGCTGAACTGGTTGGCGATGATGGGCAGGTGGTTGCTAACCGCACGGCTGGCCTGGTGACGGTGACCGCGAGTAAGCGGGTGGTCGACCGAATGGAAATGTATCTGAAGCGGATACGCCAGGGCAGCATGCGTCAAGTGAGTATCGATGCCAAGATTGTTGAAGTGGAACTCGATGAAACCATGAATCTGGGTATTGACTGGAGTAGCCCTGAGCTTTTATCTATTGGCAAATATGATATCGGTCGAATTCCATTGGGTGCCGATGGTGCCCAGACTTTTTTGACCGCGACGGTGGGCAGCGGTACCCAGGTAATTCTCGAAGCCTTGCAGGAGCAGGGTAATTTGAATGTGGTTTCTCAGCCAAAATTAAAAGTACTGAATAATCAGACCGCACAGATTCGCGTGGCCAGGGACGAGCCCTATTATGTACAGACTCAGGCTTTTGTGCCGGCTGCCGGCGATGACCCGGCTCAACCTGCTCAGTTCGAGCAGCAGAGTGCGACCATTGGGTTAGTGGTGCAGGTAACGCCCAGTGTTTCAGCTGATGGCTGGATAACCCTGGAAATTTCCCCGGTCATTACCCGCAAACTTTCCCAAATTGGTTTTCCAGAAACTGATGCCGGTGGCAATGTCTCCTTTTCCGGCAACGTCGGCCCGCCGATTATTGATGTTAAACAAACCTCAGCCGTGGTTCGGGTGAGGAGTGGCCAAACTGCGGTGATAGGTGGTCTGATTCAGCAAACTGATAACGAGATCGTTAACAAGGTGCCTTTGCTAGGCGACTTGCCACTGGTCGGAGCAGCATTTCGAGATACCACCACCGTCCATGACCGTAATGAACTGGTTATTATGATCACCCCAACGGCAGAATTTATTGAGACCGACCAAGCGCAATACGCATGGTAGTAACCGCTGCTCCTAAGTCTGAATTTCCTGATCAAACAGAGGATTCTGGGCAAGCTAAAACCGGCGCAGGTAAACCGGCACTACTCAAACCTGATCATGTCTATCAGGCAATGGGGCTAGCGGAAGATCCTTTCAAAATAACCCCTGATCTGGATTATCTTTATGCGGCTGATCAGCATATGGAGACTATTCGGCAGCTTGAATATTCGGCGTTAGGCGGTTCTCTGTCGGTGCTGACCGGAGAAGTCGGGCTTGGTAAAACCCTGATATGTCGAAAAATACTCAATGATTTTTCGGCTGCTGAAGAGGTCAATACCGCCTATCTGCTCAACCCCCCCCAGAATTTTGGTTACCTGATTGCCAACGTGATCCATGATTTGACCGGCGTCCGTACTAGCGCCCGTTCGAGAAATTATCATCACCTGGTGGAGTTGCTCTATCGGGTGCTTTTAGAAGAGGCGCAGCAGGGTCGGCAGGTGGTGCTTATTATTGACGAAGCTCACCGACTTGACCCGGAAGTATTAGAAGGTATTCGACTCCTGACCAACCTTGAGACCGCTAAACAGAAGCTATTGAGTATTATTTTGGTTGGCCAGCCCGAGCTAGACGATACCCTGGCTAGACGAGACCTGCGTCAGTTACGCCAACGGATTTCGGTGCGTTGTCATCTACAACCGCTGAATCGGAGCCAGACCCGAGAGTATGTGAATCATCGCCTGTTCAGTCAGGGCGGCGATCAAGGTATTCGCCTCACCGGCCCTGCTCACTGGTGGCTTTATCGACTGTCCGGTGGTATTCCGCGACGGATTAATTTGCTTTGTGGTCGAGCAATTCTGGCGGCTTTCGCCGGGTTTGCGCCGCAGGTTGCTGCCGGCCATGTTCGAAGAGCGTCCAGAGAAATTGAATATGGTTCGGATTAACGTATTGGTCGTTGAAAACTCCAATGGTCGCGACTACCCCAGCTACGGCCTCAGTTTGGACAGAGCGCTATGAGCATTATTGATGATGCCTTAAAGCAGGTTCAGCATAAGCAGGCTACAACTGAACCATCGGCTGTGGATTCCAGGTTACCGACAGCTTCAATGGCACGTCTGGCGCCGCTAGTGGTTATCGGGCTATTGCTGGTAGCTGGCGTTGGCTGGTGGTTTGCTGGTGGTGCAAATAGGGATACGGGTTTAGCCTCATTAGGCGAATTGGCAGTAAATTCATCTGCTCCAGTACTGCCGGCAGTTGCTCCGCCGGGAGAGCCGATCGAACCACGGTCGCCGGCGGTTGTTTCTGTTTCTACCACTATCGGTGGGTTCGGTAGTAGTGAATTGGCTGCGCTGACCGAGGGTGAAGCCGACCCCACCGGGGTAGCGGGTTTGGGTGATGTTCGATCTGAGGACAGCTTGTCTGAACTTGGGCAGCAAGTTCAGACATTAACGAGTTCAGCAGTTGATCCATCAGGTGAGCCATCAGTCGAGCAGCCCTTAGCCGGTGAGCAGTTGGCGCTTGTTGGGCTGACGCACGTGACAGGTTCAGCGGTTCAATCCGATGGTGGCTCGACTGATCTGAATAATGGCATGGTCGCAACGCTAACCGCCGCTACAGATGAGTTGCCACCTGGTGAGGCAATAAATTCGGCTGTTGCAAAGTTAACCGACGTTGCTGCAGCAGCGGTTGAAGCAGATGAGGTAGCCGGTTTAACCGCGTCTAGTCCCGAGGTAGTTGGCGAGGCTGGAAGCCCTGTTTCGGCCTTAACCGCAACGGATGGCCAGGAGTTAGAGATTGATAGCGATTTAACCGGATTGACGGCCACCGATCCTGATTTGGCGTTGCCAACCGGTAGCCGGGCTGAGCTTGAAAGCGCTAGCGATGATTCGGTTGCCGGGTTAACCAATCTGAGCGGTGAAGAAGGCGGTCTGGCCGAAGGTACTCGTTCGGAAGCGCTTTCGGGGGTTGAAGGGCTAACCGCCGATGATCCAATTGATGCGCTGAGTTCTGCTGATCAGCCGGTAGAAACTCCAGGAACGACTTCCCAGGCGGTGGCCGTGGAAGCGTCATCGATCGCTCCAGCGGTTACGCTTAGCCGTAATGAAGTTGATACTCGGTTAAGGGCTGCCCGTGCGGATGAGCGTGCAGGTAACTATTCTGCCGCCTTACAGAGACTGGTCGGGATCGGAGCAACCACGCTAGATGTGAGCCTGCTGAAGGCCAGGTTACATGCCCGTGCGGGAGAGTTTGAGCTTAGTAATGAGCTGCTTTTGGCTATTGGAGAATCATCCCTGGATGCGGAGGCCAGTTTCTGGCTCGGCTATGGCCGTTTTAGTTTGCAGCAATGGCAACCGGCGG
>JAHRWJ010000007.1 GCA_019090185.1 Immundisolibacteraceae bacterium | reverse complement strand
CTGACCTGGGATCTGCCGGAAACCATTCTTGATGGCAACGTAAAACGAGTTTTGGCCCGCTACCACATGGTTGAAGGCTGGACCGGCAGCGCCCAGACCTTAAAAAAGCTCTGGCAACTAGCTGAGGACCACACACCCCAATCACGCAACGCCGATTACACCCAGGCCATCATGGATCTAGGCGCTACCGTGTGCGTTCGCAGTCGTCCCCAGTGCAACTTGTGCCCTTTAAAGCAGAACTGTCAGGCTCGAATCACCGGTAGTGTCGACCAATATCCAGCAGCTAAACCACGCAAGAACAAACCCCAGCGCCAAACCTTCATGCTATTAATAGCCAACCATGACGGCGAATTGCTGTTAGAAAAGCGGCCCCCAACCGGTATCTGGGGCGGTCTATGGTCGCTTCCGGAAGCCGCAGAGTTACCGGATCAGGTCACCACCGAGACAGCGCAAATAGCGGGGCATGCCATCCACAGAACATCCGCAGATCCGCTAAACCCGATCAAACACAGCTTTACCCATTTTGATTTAACGATTTCCCCAACCTGCTACCAGCTCGAATCCGCTGGCAACCAGGTCATGGATAACCCGAATCAGCTCTGGTATAACCCCGGCCGCGACACGGAGCTAGGCATCTCCTCAGCGGTGAAAAAAGTAATTCATGCTTACCGACAACAGCGACAGGAGTGACCCCATGAGCGACACCATCCACTGCAGAATATTAGACAAACAAGCCGAACCACTGGAGCGAGCCCCCTACCCAGGCCCACTTGGTGAGCGCATACTCGCCGAAGTCTCGGCAGAAGGCTGGGGTCGCTGGGTCGAACAGCAGACCATGCTCATCAATGAAAACCGACTGTCGATGGCCGACGCCGACGCACGCAAATTTCTACTCCAGGAAATGAAAAAATTTCTGTTTGGCGAAGGCGGCGAGTCCGCCAAACCTGACGGTTTTAAGGCGCTCTGAAAACAGCCCATACACAAATCCTGAACAGCTCATCAACCGTTAGTCCATTTCTAGCGATCCACCCTCATCAATAGTGACGCTCACCAAACAGACCCATGCATGATCTAACAATTATCGGCGGTGGCGTAATCGGCATGATGATCGCCCGCGAAATGGCGCTGGATGGCGCTTCCGTTGAACTTCTGGAGCGAGCCGAACCCGGTCAGGAAGCCTCCTGGGCCGGTGGCGGCATTCTCTCGCCGTTGCATCCGTGGCGCTATCCCGAGCCCTTATTAAAACTCGCCGCTCGAAGCCAGCAACTGTTTAAAGCAACCGCTGAACAAATTCATCAACGCACCGGCATCGACCCTGAATGGCGCCAATGCGGCCTGCTGATTACGGATACCAACGAAAAACAGCAGGCCATCGAGTGGGGGGAACAGTGGCAAACGAGCCTGCGTAGTTTGCATGGCAATCAACTGCGCGATTGTGAACCAGCACTCACCCCCTCGATTACCGACGCCCTCTATTTGCCCGATATTGCCCAGGTCAGAAATCCACGGCTACTGGCTGGGCTGCGTGCAGAACTAAAATTGCTTAAGGTCACCATTCATAGCCAAACTGAAGTAAACCGATTCATCAGTCATGGCTCGACAGTCACCGAATTAGAAACCAGTAGTGGTAAACACCCGGTTAATAATGTCGTGCTTTGTGCCGGCGCCTGGGGTGGTGAACTACTGGCAACCACCGGGGTTAATCTTCCGCTTGAGCCTGTTCGTGGGCAGATGATGGTCATCAAAACACCGGCCAACACCATCAACCGTATCGTACTGAGTGGCTCACGCTATTTAATTCCTAGAAGCGATGGCCGGGTATTGGTCGGCAGCACCATCGAACGCACCGGCTTTGAAAAACAGACCACTGCCGTTGCCAGAGAGGATCTCTATGCATCAGCGATACAGATGGCTCCCTGCCTGGCTGAGTGGCCCATAGAGCACCACTGGGCCGGACTCAGGCCTGGTAGCCCAAGCGGCATTCCTTACATTGGCGTACACCCAACGCTCGATAACTTGCACGCTGCCCTGGGTCATTTCCGTAACGGCCTGATGCTGGCACCGGCAACCGCCGAATTAATGAAATCACTGCTGACCAGACAGACAGCTTCGGTCAATATCAACGACTACAACCACCTCAACTTTAGCCGGGGTCACAACCCAACCCTAGCCGGGTCTTGACCACAAATCACCCATTCAATTGCCTGGGTTTGGTGGCGTCATTAAGAATGTTTAGACGGCGATTCAATCACTTGGCTATAATCCCCCTCCGCAGTTCCCTTTTTAATTGAAGAAATGCGGCTTTTTAGCCGGTGTAGCTCAGCTCGGTAGAGCAACTGATTCGTAATCAGTAGGCCGTAGGTTCAAATCCTATCACCGGCACAACTATTTTTTTGAACCAAGCACCATGAAACTAATCGGAAGTTCCACGGCAACAGATAATTTGTTAAGTAACCAGTTATTCACTCAACGCCTGACAACCGCTGAAAACATCGCCTCACTAACTGGCAAAAATGGCCCAAACAGCAAGGTTAAAGTCACCCAATGAGCTGGTTTAAAAAAATAGGTCGAAAAAAAGACGGCGGCGGTAGCTCCGAAAAAGCGGCTAATGCAGCGGACGAAACAGTTTTTTTCGAAGCTGAGGTTGAGGCTGAGCCAAAACCAACTCAGTCACGCAGTAGCATGATTAGCGAGCTTGCCGGACTCGATCAGGAGGTTTCTGCAGACCTTAGCGGTGAGCTAGAGCAACAATCAAAAGCCAATATTTTAAATTCCGGTGGCAGCCTCATCGGCCAATATGCAGGTGATGACGACTTTGAGTCGATAGATCTAGCAGATTTTGATTTAACTGATGACCCGAAAAAATCTAGCAATGAAGCCTCCAGTCTGCGGGCAACACCGACTTTTACAAACGATCAACTACCATCGCTAGAGGATGACTCAGGCCAACAAAAAACAGCAATTTTCAATACTGGCAGTGCTCAATCACAAGAATCGGATTCTGGTCAACAAAAAACAGCAATTTTCAATACTGACATTGCTCAATCACAAGAATCGGATTCTGGTCAGCAAAAAACCGCCATATTCGCCGCCGATCAAATCGATACCGAAGCCAGTATTTCTCTAGACGACCCGCAATTCGCTGCGCTTAGAGCTGCAGAGCCGCCCATCGCTGCGCAACCACCTCAAAACACACCTCCAGAACTAGATTTCGATTCTCATCCTGAACTTGATATGGGTTCAGGAGAGTTCAACACGCCCTCACTCAGTTTTGATGATACGCACGGCGGTACCGACATCAGCCTTATCGATCAACTCGCAGATGGTTTTGATCTCGATTTGAGCGCTGACGAAGAACCAACCATGGAGATTCCCTCCAGCACATTCTCCAGAGCACCAACACCAACACCAACACCAACACCAACACCAACACCAACGACCGATTTTGACCCGACTCCGCCAGCAACTGTCATAACCACCGCAGCGGAATCAACCAACACCGCAGATAGTGTTGAGAATTCTGTCGGTGTAATCGACGACGATTCGACCTCCGAACAGAGCATCGACTTTGAAGAACTGGCCACGGCCAAGTTACCCGAACCAATCCCTCTGATCGCACCTAGGCCAGAAGCAGATGAACCCGAAGAGCCCGATGATTTTGACGCCACGGTAATAACCACTGCCGCAGTTGCACCGGCTATTGCCGCCGGTGCCGAATATGTCACTGGCTGGGTTGTGGTAGTTGATGGCCCGGGAAAAGGTCAGTCACGGCCGATTTTTTCCGGCATAAACCCAATCGGGCGCTCACCAGACCAGGCGATTCCACTCTATTTCGGCGGAAAATCAGACGGCGAAGTCAGTCGTCGGGATCATACCCGCATCGTTTATGACCCGCGTGGTAACCATTTCAAACTGCAGCACGGTGCAAGCCGTAACCTGACCTATTTAAACGACGAGCCAGTGCTGGAAATCATCAATTTAAAACCCTACGATCGCATCGGGATCGGCAAGACAACCTTGCTATTCGTCCCCATGTGCGGCGACCAGTTCCGCTGGTAATCTCTTTTCATTAGCCCTCGCCTATCTAAATTCGAACGCTATTGAGGCCGAATTTTGGGGCGCTCGCGGCACCAATTGCAGAGCAGCTAACTCATGTCTGAAGTCATCACTTATCCGGTACCTACTGCAACCTTAGCGCGTGCTCTGATCAATAACGATCAGTACCTGGAGTGGTACGACCAATCCATTACCGACCGCGAAACTTTCTGGGCCGACCGCGCTAAAGAGATGATTAGTTGGTCAAAACCCTGGACTCAGGTCGTTGACGAAGACCTGGCCGCCGGCAAAATTCAATGGTTTATAGGCGGCGAAACCAACGCCTCTTATAACTGCCTTGACCGCCACCTAGAAACACGCGGTGACCAAACCGCCATTATCTGGGAAGGCGACGACCCTACCGTCGATGCCAACATCAGCTATCGTGAGCTTCATGAAGAAGTCTGCCGACTGGCCAACCTGCTCAAATCCCGTGGCGTAAAAAAAGGCGACCGGGTCTGCATCTACATGCCGATGATTCCTGCGGCCGCAGCGGCCATGCTCGCCTGTACCCGTATTGGCGCTATTCACTCCATTGTATTTGGTGGCTTTTCGCCAGACGCCCTGCGTAGCCGAATTCTGGACTCTGATTGCCAAACCATCATTACCGCCGATGAAGGCGTACGGGGCGGCAAACCGGTACCACTAAAAGCCAACGTCGATGCCGCATTAGAACAGTGCCCCAATGTGCATTCGGTGATCACGGTCAAACATACCGGCAACCCCATCAACTGGGTTGAAGGCAGGGACGTCTGGTACGCAGAAGCCCTCGCAGCCATGAGCGCCGATTGCGCACCGGAACCGATGAACGCCGAAGACCCAATGTTCATCCTCTACACCTCGGGATCAACCGGTAAACCCAAAGGGGTGCTCCACACCACCGGCGGCTACATGGTTTGGGCCTCGATGACCCACAAATATGTATTCGACTATCACGATGGTGACATCTACTGGTGCACCGCCGATGTCGGCTGG
>JAHRWJ010000064.1 GCA_019090185.1 Immundisolibacteraceae bacterium | reverse complement strand
CTTTTTGATTTGAAAAGGAAAATACCCAACTTGTCCCGATGACTCTTAATCAGCGGGTCCAGGGTTCGAATCCCTGACAGCCCACCATTTATCAATGACTTAGCGTGGTTGATAACCTGCCGTTTCTACAAACTATTCGGTCGAATTGACCTTTTTATCCCGCTCCTTGGTAAATCCGGCTCTGGTCAGTTTTATGGCCTGCGGCCTGAACGCGCTTGATCGCTGATTTTTCGGTCGGTTTAACCCAGAAAATTCTCACTAAACCCTTTTATCAAAGGTCCCAAAAAAAGCCTATAAATCATAACTTAGGTTAGTTTTTTTCTGTGTCGTTATTAATCCTTCATATTGTCTTTAGTTTGCCGCTAATTCTGCTTGGAAGGCCCTACAAAAGAGGTCTTGGCGTTTTGATAATTGGCAGATTTGCCAAGTTGAGGAGTTGGTATGACTATTCGCGGAAAATTATTATTAGGGGCTATGGTGCTGGCGGTGGTGCCGGTGCTGTTGTCATCGGGGATCACGGGTTGGCAGGCATATCGTAGTGCCCAGCAGGCTTTGGTGGCGCAGGCAGGTGAACGGCTGATATCGATGCGGGAGATGAAAAAATCGCAGGTAGAGGGCGCGTTTAAAAATATCACTGATCAGATGTTGAGTCAGACGCAAAGCCGGATGACGATCGACGCCATGGTGGAGTTCAGCCGTAACTATCTAGAATTTGAATATGTGGTGACCAATTCTCCAGAAGATTTGGCTAAGCAGCGTAAAGAAATCGGTCGCTATTATGCTGAAACCTTCAGTGATTCTTACCAGCAGTTGAATCCGGGCAGGAAGAGTCTGAACCTTGAGAAATATGTCTCAAACCTGGATAAAGACGGTGTAGCAGCCCAATATTTTTATATGGTGAACACCGAGTTTGATCTTGATAACAAAGAAAAATTTGATAAGGCGCAGGATGGCACCGGCTACACCTGGTTCCATGGTGACTTCCATCCGATTCTGCGCGATTATCGGCATAAATTTGATTTCTACGACATCTACTTTATTGAGCCAGAAAATGGTGTTGTAGCCTATTCGGTTCGTAAGGAGATTGACTACGGCACTTCGCTGTTAAACGGTAGTTTTCGAGATTCTGCGCTTGCAGATGCGTTTCGCCAGGCGATGGCCACAGATAGTCATGACCGGGTCATCATCACGGATATGAGTGCTCATATTCCCAGCTTAGGTCAGCAGTCGGTATTTATGGCTGCACCGATTTTTGAGGGCTATCAAAAAGTTGGGGTGTTAGTTTTTCAGCTCTCAGCTGACAAGATCGCGCAGATGATGACCGACGGCGAACGCTGGCAGGATATGGGCTTGAGTACCACTGGTGAAAACTATATCGTCGGTGCCGATAGTGTGATGCGTAGCCCAAGCCGGTTTTTTATCGAGCAGCCACAAGCCTATCTTGAATCGGTGATCAATCCGGCTTTAAAACAGCTGGCTGCGGCCCAGGGGACTACCGCGGGTCTACAGAAAGTTGATACCGAAGGGGTGGCAAGCGCGCTTCAAGGCGGTAGTGGTTTTAAAACTTTTACCGGCTATAACGGTGAGCAGGTGATGTCGGCCTATACGCCTTTAGATGTACCTGGCCTTGATTGGGTGATACTGAGTGAAATCGGCCTTGATGATACCTTGTCGGCTACCGTTGCCTTACGCAATGATATTTTGATAACCGCCGTTTCAATCATTGTCATCATGCTGATTGTAGGAGCTGGGCTTGGTGGCTGGTCTGCCAACAATATTACCAGGCCGATCATCCAGATTGTCGAAGCGATGGACGACATTGCTGAAGGTGAAGGTGACCTGACCCGGCGTCTTGATGCCGGAGGCACTGATGAACTATCGCGTTTGGCTGGTGGCTTCAACAAGTTCATTAGTAAAATTGATAGTTTGGTAGGTGATGTAGCCCTGACGACTAAAAACCTGGTTGGCGAGGCTCATTCTCTTGAAGAAGTTACGGTGCGCACGACCACCGACGTTAATGCCCAAAGGGGAGAGACCGAGGAGCTTGGTAATGCGTTGGGTGAGGTGCTGGGCGCAGTCAATGCGGTCACCGATAGCGCTGCTGAGGCCGCCAGTGCGGCCCGTGAGGCCGATGTTGAGGCTCGTGAGGGTGATGAAGTTGTGCAGAAGGTGGTGGGTTCTATTGGTTCGCTAGAGCATGATATTCAGAGCACTGCTACGGTGATCGAAGAGCTTAATCGCGAGAGTGATGCTGTTGGTAGTGTTATTGATGTCATCAGTGATATTGCCGAGCAAACCAACCTGCTGGCGTTAAATGCGGCCATTGAGGCTGCTCGTGCTGGTGAGCAGGGCCGAGGATTCGCGGTGGTGGCCGATGAAGTACGAACACTGGCGAGTCGGACACAGCAATCTACTGAAGAAATTAAGGAGACTGTGAGCAGAATCCAGCAAGGCACTAAGTCGGCGGTAAAGGTCATGTCGACCAGTCAGGATAATGCCCGGGAGGTGGTTGGGCAGGTCCATATTGCTGGTGAGCGCCTTTCAAGCATTACCGGTGCGGTTGGGCGAATCAGCGATATGAATGAGCAAATTGCGGGTGCGGCTACTGAGCAGTCGGCGGTGATGGAAAACGTAAAAGAAAATGTGACTAACATTAATGCGGTGGCTGAACGTACCGAGGCCGGTGCCCACCAGACCTCCGCCAGTAGCGAGCAGGTGATGAAACTGGCGGACAACCTGGAACACCTGGTTAGTCAGTTCAAGTCGGGCTCATCCGGCTAGCCATTACTAAGTGGATTAACATCCGCATGTAGGTAATAAAAAAGCCCCGCTTGGATATCGCTCCAGGCGGGGCTTTTTATTAGCCGTGATCAAATCAGGAAGGACTAACTAAAGAGCACTGACAGACTCATTGATGCAACCTGGATTGATCCGCTGCTAGGCAGCGGCCAGCCGGTTCAATCGTTGTTGGTCTCTACCTGTTTATTAACCTGACCCGATTCGATCTTCGGTGCCCACTGAGTAGGCCGCGGCGCCGGGGTCCGTTGAGGAGCGGACTCAACCGCTGGCTTGTTTTGCGAACCAGGTCGAGTTTCAATCTGCCCAGCGACGGGCTTGCTGGCAACTTTTGGTGATGATTGCTGCTTCGGCGTAGCAACATTCTTGGGGGCTTTGGCTGCAGCAACCGGCTGGGGTTTAGCCCGTTCAGTAGCCGTAGATTGAGCAGTTTCTTTGTTGCTCTTAGCACTCGCCTCGATATTGCCAGTGCTGTTAGCCGTTGGGGTGGCAGGGCGAGGTGGTCTGGGTGATTTCTGGCCAGGCTCTGAAGAGGCTGTCTCAGGCTTTTTGGCGGTTTGTTTTGGTGAAGGAGCTGCAGTTTCAGCGCTGGCTTGAGGTGCAGGTCGTGCTATGACTTCATTTATTTTTGGTGTGATTTCATCCGACTGGGATTGCGGTTGCGCCGTGGATTCTGCTGCCCTTGCTGCTTTGGGTCGCTGTGGTTTTGGTGCCGGCGCCTGTGACGCAGGCGTTGTTTCTGATTGGTTTGGCTTGCTGTCGGTTGCGCTGTTCGCAGGCGAAATTTTAGCTTCGCTAGCAGTCGCCTTAGTTACCGCAGGGGCAGGTTGCTGATGGGGTGTCTGCTCGTTGGCCTGCTCAGTCTCAGCAGTCGGTTGGACTGCCTGCTTGTTGCCTCGGCCACCACGGTTTCCGCGTCGGTTCGATGATCTGGATGAATCACGCTGCTGTTCATCATTACGCGGTGGGCGTTGCTGCTTTTTCTGTTCATTATCATTTTGCTGATTATTTTTATTTTTTTGCTGATTCTGCTGGCGATTACTCCCCTCGCCCTGCTGTTTGTTGCTTTGTGACTTGCGGGAGTCACCACGTTTTTGATCGCTACGGTTATTTTGCCCGCCGCGACTATTTTGGCTGTTTTGGTTGCCTTTATTACCCTGACCTCGGGAACGGTTATTGCCACCATCCCGTGCTGGTCGTTTACCACTCTTTCGGGTCGCGGGCGCTACGGGTTTGTTTTGCTCTTCACTGTTGTTGTCTGCAGTAATCCAGCCAAACAGTTTAGTCAGCAGTCCTTTATTTTCTGGCGGCTGCTCTGGTTTAGTTGGCGGAGAGACTCTAGAAACAGGTTTCACCGCAGGGGGTTCGGGCTGGCTACTTTTTGGTTGCTCCGCGAGGTCTTCGGCTTCTATGACCGGCAGGTCAAAACTGAGTGTTTCCTGAAGGCCCTTATTGAGATCCTGAACGCGGGTGCGTTGAATATCGTAATGGGGTGTTTCCAGATTCGCGTTTGGCAGAATGACAGCCTGCATGCCCAGACGGTTGTCCAAATCTGCTAATAGGTCGCGTTTTTCGTTGAACAGAAAAGTGGCCACCGGAATAGGCACTTGAACGCTAATTCGTGCAGTTCGTTCTTTGTGAGCCTCTTCTTCAATTAGCCGGACAATATGCAGGGCTAGCGACTCAACGGTGCGGATGGTGCCCTGGCCATCACAGCGGGGGCAGGTGATAGCGCTAATTTCCCGTAGAGAAGCCCCGAGTCGTTGCCGTGACATCTCCAGCAGGCCAAACCGTGAGATTTTGCCGATCTGGACCCGTGCCCGATCTGCTTTGGTCGCATCTCTTAAGCAGTTTTCGACTTCACGCTGGTTTTTGTTCGAATTCATGTCAATGAAATCGATGACCAGCAGACCGCCAAGGTCGCGCAGGCGTAGCTGACGGGCTACTTCCTCTGCGGCTTCCATGTTGGTTCGGAATGCGGTTTCTTCAATATCTGCACCCTGGGTTGCTCGGGCTGAATTGATATCAATGCTGGTCAGCGCTTCGGTGTGATCGATAACGATGCTGCCGCCGGAGCGCAAGTTAATGCTGCGCTGATGAGCAGTTTCTATCTGATGTTCTATCTGATAGCGGGTAAAAAGCGGAATGCTATCTTCGTAATGTTTAAGCTTGTTCAAATTTTGCGGCATTAACTGCTGCATGAACTCGACTGCTTCGGCGTAAACTTCATCGCTGTCGATGATCAGTTCAGATATATCGTTGCGCAGATAGTCGCGAATGGTCCGCGAGACGATATTGCTTTCCTGATAGATCAGAAACGGTGCTTCGCGTTGTTCTGCCGCATTGGTAATCGAAGTCCAAAGCTCTAGCAGGTAGTCCAGATCCCACTGTAGTTCTTCGCGGTTACGGCCCAGCGCCATGGTTCGTGCAATCGCACTCATGTCGGTTGGTACGGTGACTTCGTTCATCACCGCACGGAGTTCGTCGCGCTCTCTGGATTCAACTTTTCTGGAGATTCCACCCGAACCAAGTGTGCGAGGCATCAGTACTAGATAGCGACCGGCAAGACTAATCTGTGTGGTTAACGCCGCGCCCTTGTTGCCGCGTTCTTCTTTTTCAACCTGGACAATCAGTTGCTGGCCTTCTTTTAAGGCGCCCTGAATGCTTTTTTTGCCGCCGCCGTCGTTAAAAAGCTGCGAGGCGACTTCTTTTAGGGGTAAAAAGCCGTGGCGATCAGCACCGTAATCGATAAATGCTGCTTCCAGACTGGGTTCTACGCGGGTGACTGTGCCCTTGTAGATGTTGCTCTTGCGTTTGTTCTGAGCAACTGACTCTATGTCGAGGTCATAAAGGTACTGGCCATCGACGATGGCTACCCGAATCTCTTCGGTCTGTGTAGCGTTGAGTAATATTCTTTTCATTATGGGAATCCTGTACAGGTAGTCCCAATTTCCATAACCCAGAAGGGAGTCCTGCCCCGGAGCTGCTCAAGTTTGCGCCGTTAGATGCGGCGGTTTGGGCGGGCGGGTCAAAGCTAGAGGAAATTGGTTGAATGTTTAAAAAGCGATTGAGCAACTGTCCATAACCCATGGGCGTGGCGAGTTCTGTCACTATCAGCCAAAAATTTGGGATAGCGGAGAACAGGATCAGGCCTGCAGTTGATAGGAGAGTTGTCATTGTGTGAGTGTTTGTATGTCCAGAAGTTCTGGAATCGATCTCGTTGTAAAATTCGGTGTAGGCGGTTACGTGTTTAAAGTCACTGAACCAGCCGAGAAATTTTTAATCCATGTTGATCGCTCAGCCAGGTGGTCAGGATTTAATGCCCACTTAACACAGCGGCCCGTCCTAACTATTCCAGTCTGATTGCGGATCATTGTAACTAAAACTGAGGCTAAGAGTAGAGGGGTTATTTGGGATAAAATAAATGGCCTCTGTGACTCTGTTTGTTGTTAGCCATTAGTGGCAACAGTATTGGCCACTAGTGGCTTTAATCACCAGAGCCTTTTCTGGCAAATTATCTAAGGAACCTCTGAAAACTTCTGAATTTGCACCTGCTTCCTGAGAACATCCAGCTTTTTTGTCGCCTCATGGCGCCGACTGTTGGTGCAAAACTGGGCAATAGCCCCGTTATTACCTGCAATTTGCGTCTCAAATCTGAACCTTCTGAAAAACCACCTGCTTCATCCGGAGTTTTTCAGAGCCTCCGTAAAGCAAATTGAAATATCAGTTGGGTTTTTAGTGGCTTAGGTCGGCAGACTTTCTCTTTAACCCCCAATTAATTCAAAGAATTTTAAATTTATGGCCAGTGGGCGATTTTTTACCATCGATGATGAGCAGGCCGGACAGCGCATCGATAATTTTCTATTACGAAAATTTAAACATTTACCGCGTAGCCGAGTCTATAACCTGTTACGCCGGGGTGAAGTGAGAGTAAACCGTAAACGAACCAAACCGGTCTATAAACTCAATGTCGGCGATGAGGTTCGTGTGCCACCTCTGCTAGCTGAGCCGGAGTCCTCTCAGCCCGTGGTTCCTGAACGGTTAGCGACGAAATTGCGTGAAGCAATTTTTTTCGAATCTGACCAGCTATTGGTTGTGAATAAACCCCCTGGCCTGGCCGTACATGGCGGTAGTGGGCTCAGCTTTGGTGTGATCGAGATGATCCGAAAGCAGCGGCCCGAGGCCCGGTTCCTGGAACTGGTGCATCGGCTTGACCGTGAGACATCTGGGTGCCTGCTAATAGCCAAAAAGCGCAGTGTTTTAAGGGCAGTTCAGCAGCTCTGGCGTGATGGTGAGGTTAAAAAAACCTATCTCGCGCTGGTCGCGGGCAAGTGGCAGGGCGCTAAGGTTAATAGTGCATTAAGGAAGATTGATCGCAGTGGTGAACGGGTAGTTATCGTAGACCCAACAGGAAAACCCTCGTTGAGCTATTTTCAATCGTTGGGCACCCGCCCGGTTGGTACAGGCCTTGAGGTTTCGTTGATGCGGGTCGACATTCATACCGGTCGTACCCACCAGATTCGAGTCCATGCGGCCAGCAGTGGATATCCGGTTGTTGGTGATCAGAAGTATGGTGATGCAGGTTTTAATGCTGAGTTTGTGCAGTCCGGTCCGTCCCGGTTGTTCCTGCATGCGCATACACTGGAATTTGAATTACCAGGCGAGCAGCCGCTGAGCTTTCAGGCGCCACTGCCAAAGGAGTTTGATTCCTGGGCTGAACTGGTTAACCGTTCGGCTGGTCAAAAATAACAACCTAAGCTAGCAACTGAGGGCTGTCGCCAACGGGTGCTGAGGCGCACTAGATTGCTACCATGCAGCCAGGTTTTCGGCTGTTTTTATCGTTTTCAAAAAATTAAGGGATGACCATGAGTTGGGTTGAGATGCACCGTCAACAGCTGGATCAAGTGGAGGGAATTGTCTTTGACTGGGACGGTACCCTGGCTGATTCAATTGCCACCATCGTTCGTTGTATGCAGAGTGCGGCAGTAGAAATCGAATTGGCCTCTCCCAGTGACAATGCGGTGCAAGAGATCATCGGTCTTGGTCTGGCTGAGGCGGCTCAGCAGTTGTTTCCCGATGTGGGCGTCAAACAGCAGCAGGATTTGGTGGAGGGCTATCGGCAACATTATTTGCGTCCGGAAAATAGACAGGTTGTGCTGTTTGATGGGGTTAAAGAGCTTTTGGTCGATCTCCGAAATTCAGGTTATTTATTATCGATAGCAACCGGTAAAAGTCGGCGTGGGCTGGATCGTGCTTTGGCTGAAACCGGTTTAGCAGAGTATTTTGTCGGTACACGCACAGTTGATGAATGTTTTTCCAAACCTCATCCGCAAATGCTGGAAGAACTCGCCGATATCAAAGGTATCTCTGCGTCCAGGTTGTTGATGATCGGAGATGGCGTCATGGATGTCGAGATGGCCTATAACGCCGGGGTATTGCCAATTGGGGTAACTAGTGGAGCAGGTGAGGCGGCAGAGTTGATAGCCGCGGGGGCTGCTGGTTGCCTGGGGTCTGTGAGTGAGCTGGGCTTGTCCGGGAACCTATTGAAATCTAAAACTAAAACTCTGTAGCGGGTTGATATAGGGATTGTTTTGGCTGCTTGTTTGGCTAACCACTCGCGGCCGGAGTGATTTAGCGATGTTATTTTGAGTAGACTGTGATTTCCAATTATTAAAAACAGCTTTTAGCTGATTTGCCAGGAACAACCAGGAATAAAATGATGAATGATGACAATGGTTCACGACCTCAATCTCCAGAGTGGGAGCGTGATGCGTTAGCAAAATTGGCGGGTGCGGCACTGGTTGAGCAGCGTAAGGGTCGCCGCTGGGCGATTTTTTTTCGGTTAGCTTTTTTGAGCTATGTGCTAGTGCTGACGGCGTTAATGCTGCCCGACACTTTTTCCAGCGATGCTGATAGCAGTGATCGTCATACCGCGGTGGTGCGATTAAGTGGGGTGATTTCTGAGCAGGCTGAGGCTAATGCAAAAAATGTAAATCAGGGTTTACGGGCAGCGTTTGCGGATGAAAATAGTGCAGCGGTGGTGCTTAAAATTAATAGCCCGGGTGGGAGCCCGGTACAGGCCGGGCAAATCCATGACGAAATGTTGCGGTTAAGAAAAAAATATCCAGAGGTTCCCCTGTATACCGTGATTGACGATGTCTGCGCGTCCGGTGGTTATTATGTGGCCGTGGCCAGTGATCTTATTTTTGCAGACAAGGCCAGTATTGTTGGTTCCATTGGCGTGTTAATGAATGGTTTTGGCTTTGTTAACGCTATGGATAAAATTGGCGTTGAGAGACGATTGTTGACCGCCGGTGCCCATAAGGGCTTTCTAGACCCGTTTTCGCCCGCAGATGGCGAAGCGGTGACCCACGTGCAGTCCCTACTAGATGATGTTCACCAGCAGTTCATTGATGTGGTCAGAACTGGTCGCGGCGATCGCTTGCAGGAAAATCCGGATACCTTCTCTGGGCTAATCTGGAGCGGTCAACAGGGTTTGGAGTTAGGTTTGATTGATCAGTTCGGAAGCCTTGGTAGTGTTGCCAGAGACGTGGTGGAAGAGACCGAAGTCGTTGATTTTACAGTGGGTGATAGTCCAATCGAAAAGTTTACCCGTAGTCTTGGAGCGTCGATTGGAACTGCTTTAGCGAGTCGGTTCGGTCTGTCCGCAGAGCCAACATTACGTTAAAAAATAGGGTTTTCGAGGTTGCTAATAGAAATCGGTGGCGCCGTCACAGGCGCCCCGACAAATTGCGGTTTAAATTTATCTAAAAGGTTGTCGCTACTTGCTTTGACACCGTAGCGGCGCATCCGTATCATCCGCGCCCTGATGTCGAATGGCCTTCCCCAAATCATTGATCCACTCTCCCTGTGTAAGCGGGGTGGTGAATTGGTGGGTGAAATCCCCCTCGATTCAATGGAACGGTTAAAAGCAACGGTAGTTAATGTGGTTGGTGGGGCTAGTGTCGAACTTAAATTTTCGATATCAGGTCGAGCTGAGAAATTAATTACTGGGCAAATTGGGGCGGTCGTTTTTGCTGAATGTCAGCGCTGCTTGCAGCCTGTTGAACTGAAGCTCAATTGCAATGTGAATCTGCAGTTGGTGAAGGATGAAGCGGCTGCGGCGGAACTGGTTAGCGAACGCGAACCACTGTTGTTTCAGATCGATTCCGAATATCAGTTGCTGGAGATAGTCGAAGATGAGTTATTACTCAGCCTGCCGATTGTTGCCCTGCATGATAAAGAAGTCTGCCAGATATCAGCAAATAAGCTAGAAAGTAGTAGTGAACAGACGGACTCTATAGATAAGTCCAATCCATTTTCATCTCTGTCGTCGTTAAAAAAGACGAAAGAGTAAATTTCGATCCAGGAGCCACCATGGCCGTACAACAGAATCGTAAAACCCGTTCCAAAAGAGGCATGCGCCGCGCTCACGATGCGTTGACCAGTTCCGCCTTATCAATCGAGCCGACTACCGGTGAAACCCATCTGCGTCACAACGTCAGCCCAAATGGCTACTACCGTGGCCGCAAAGTAGTGGAAAGCAACAAGGCCGATTAATTGAAATCGACCCTTGCGGTTGACGCTATGGGTGGGGATCACGGTCCCGCTACCCTGGTGCCTGCGACGATAGACTTTCTGGTTAAAAATCCCGATGCGTCAGTGATCTTAACTGGCGACGAGAGTGCAATTACCAGCCATTTATCGGCTGAGTCAAAAAACCTGCAAGATCGTTACTCCATTGTTCACTGCGATCAGGTGGTGGAAATGGACGAGGCGCCGACCCGGGCGATGCGTAATAAGAAGAATTCTTCTATGCGTGTGGCCCTCGACCTGGTTAAGTCCGGCGATGCTCAGGCCTGTATTAGTGCCGGTAACACCGGGGCATTAATGGCGATGGCCCGGTTTGTGTTGAAAATGCTGCCCGGGGTTGATCGTCCTGCGATTGTTCAGGAACTGCCCTCTATGAGTGGCAGTACGGTGATGCTTGATCTGGGTGCAAATTCAGAATGTCGTCCAGAACACCTGGTTCAGTTTGCGGTGATGGGTTCTGTTTTGGCCGAAGCCTCTGGCATTAAATCGCCGACAGTCGCCCTGCTTAACATTGGCTCAGAAGAGGTCAAAGGTAACGACCTGGTACGCCAGGCGGCCGAAGAACTTCGCCAGAGCAGTATTAACTATTACGGTTACGTAGAGGGTAATGACATCTACGAAGGTACCGTTGACGTGGTGGTTTGTGATGGTTTTGTCGGCAATGTTGCACTTAAAACCAGTGAAGGTATTGCCCGCATGATCAGCCAGGTGATGCGCGAAGAATTCACCCAGGGGCTTGGTAGTAAAGTGGCTGCATTAGCTGCGACCCCGGTGTTAAATCGTATTCGTGCACGAATTGATCACCGTCGATACAACGGTGCTAGCCTGCTTGGGCTGCGCGGAACGGTCATTAAAAGCCATGGTTCAGCGGATCAACTCGCTTTTGGTTATGCGCTTCAGGCCGGGCTTTTGGAAAGTAGTCGGCATGTGCCAGAACAGATAGGTGAACAGGTGCTTGCACTGCTTCAGGAACATGACCAATGATCACCAACGCGCGGATTGCCAGTACCGGTAGTTACCTGCCAGAGCGGGTGATGACCAACTCGGAACTGGAAACCCTGGTAGATACGACCGACGACTGGATCATGGCTCGCACCGGAATCCGTGAGCGGCGCATTGCTGCACCAGATCAAAGCTCGCTTGACCTTGCGGAACAAGCGGCGCTGGCGGCGATGAAACAGGGTGGTTTCACTGCTGACGATATCGACCTGATTGTGCTTGCAACCTGTACACCGGAAAAAGTCTTTCCAAGTACGGCCTGTCTGCTGCAGGAACGGTTGGGAATTCATGGCTGTGCGGCTTTTGATGTGCAGGCGGCTTGCGCTGGATTTATATATGCCTTCGGTACCGCAAACAGTTTTATTCGCAGTGGGATGGCAAAGCGTGCGTTGGTGATTGGCAGCGAGACCATGTCTCGGGTCATCGACTGGACCGATCGTAGTACCTGCGTGATTTTTGCCGATGGTGCTGGGGCGGTAATCCTCGAAGCCACTGAAGAACCTGGTGTGCTATCGACCCATTTGCATGCCGATGGTGCTTATAAAGATCTGCTTGAAGTACCCGGTTGGGTTAGTGACGATTACGACCAGGGTTACGAGACAGCGCCTTACATGAAAATGAAGGGTAATGAAGTTTTTAAAGTTGCGGTTCGTGAACTTGGTCGGTCGGTTGAGGAAGCGCTGGCGGCGAATGATATGGAGCGTGACCAGGTCGACTGGTTGATTCCCCATCAGGCCAATATACGCATCATCAATGCGGTTGCAAAACGTCTGCAGCTGCCTGAAGAGCGGGTGGTCAAGACCATCGAACGCCACGGTAATACGTCAGCAGCCTCGGTGCCATTGGCGCTGGACGAGGCCTGCCGTGATGGCCGAATTCAGCGTGGCCAGGTGATTTTGCTAGAGGCTTTTGGTGGTGGGTTTGCCTGGGGCTCGGCATTAGCGGTCTATTAAATTAATTTCCGATTACGTCATTTCTCTTAAAATCTAGAAGAATCCATGTCTATAGCATTCGTGTTTCCAGGTCAGGGCTCGCAGTCGGTGGGCATGCAGAATGATCTTGCCGGCCATCATGGCGTTGTTGAGCAGACCTATGCAGAAGCCTCCGCAGTACTGGGCTTTGATCTGTGGGAATTGGTCACAACAGGTACCGAAGAACAACTTAAACAAACCGCCATTACCCAACCTGCGCTGCTCACAGCTGGTGTTGCGGCCTGGCGGGTTTGGTTGGAGCGCGATGGTGCTCGGCCGCAATGGATGGCAGGTCACAGTCTGGGCGAATATAGCGCTCTGGTATGTGCCGGGGTGATTGATTTTGCTGATGCGGTGATGTTGGTCCGAAAACGTGGCGAAACTATGCAGGCAGCGGTTCCGGCCGGTGAAGGTGCTATGTCTGCGGTTTTGAATCTTGACCCGGTGGCTGTTACGGATTTATGCCAACAGGCCGCGCAGGGCGATGTGGTGTCAGTGGCTAATTTTAATTCTTCGGTACAGACCGTGGTGTCCGGTTCTGCAGCGGCGGTGGCTCGGCTCGGTGAGTTAGCGCTAGAGGCGGGTGCCAAACGGGTTGTACCACTGCCGGTCTCAGCTCCTTTTCATTGCCAGTTGATGGCGCCAGCGGCGCAACAGATGGAAACGCTATTAGAGACCGTCAGATTCCATCCACCGAAGATTGCGGTCATTAATAACGTTGATGTGGCAGTGCAAACTGATTCGGCAGAGATCAAAGCGGCGCTGGTGCGTCAGGTTACCGGGTCCGTACGCTGGGTAGAGGTGATCGAAAAAATGGTGGCTGAGCAGGTCGATCAAGTGGTTGAATGTGGCCCGGGTAAAGTGCTCGTTGGGTTGTCACGGCGAATATCCCGCGATCTGCAGAACCATAGCCTGATTGATCATGAATCACTGCTTAAAACAGTTGCCGAATTTTGTTAAATAAATTCTAATCAGCCCCAATTTTTGATAACAACTAACGGTTGTTAGGCCATCAGGAAACCTTAGTTGGATCCTAGTTTTCGTGGTTTTGAAGGCTTGTCAGTGGAATATAGTCGGATGATGAAAAGACAAATAAAATGGTCAATATGAATCAGTCACTAACGAATCAGGTTGCAGTGGTTACTGGTGCCAGTCGTGGCATCGGTCAGGCGATTGCACTTCAGCTCGCCGCTGCGGGCGCAACGGTAGTCGGTACCGCAACATCTGAGCAGGGCGCAGAGCGCATTTCCCAGGCGTTCAGTGATGCTGGAGCCACTGGTGTGGGCATGGTGCTGAATATTGCCGATGCTGATTCTGTGGCGGCATTTTCTGCTGCCGTGGCCCAGCAGTATGCGGCGCCCACCATACTGATCAATAATGCCGGAATGACCAAGGATGGACTGCTGATGGCGATGAAGGAGCCGCAGTGGGATCAGGTTATCGATACCAACCTCAGTGGTACTTATCGGGTTACCAAAGCATTTTTACGCGGCATGATTAAAGCTCGGCAGGGCAGAATTATTAATATTAGCTCGGTGGTTGCCAGCACTGGCAATGCTGGGCAGGTAAACTACGCAGCCGCAAAAGCAGGGTTGGGCGGATTAACCCGGTCATTGGCACGTGAGGTTGCGAGTAGGAACATCACCGTCAATGCGGTCGCACCAGGGTTTATCGAAACTGATATGACTGATGGGTTGCCAGAAAAGCAGCGCGAGAGCCTGGCGGCAGAGATTCCGTTGGGTCGCTTGGGAAGTGCCGACGATATTGCGGCGATGGTAGGGTTTCTTGCCTCGCCTGCAAGTAGTTACATTACGGGTCAGACCATTCATGTCAATGGAGGCATGTATCTGAGTTAGATCCGTCGGTGCTGGCGCCAAAACGCTAGCATTTTAAAAGTGAGTGGCTAGCGGGTTAGCACTGACTTAATTTTTGAAACCAAATTTCCATATTCCCGCCTAGGCGGATCAAGTTAGTTAATTCACAGGAGAGAACCTGATCATGAGTAGTATCGAAGAGCGTGTACAGAAAATCGTTATTGAGCAGCTGGGTGTTAATGAAAGCGAAGTGACTCTGGATGCTTCCTTTGTGGACGACCTGGGAGCTGATTCTCTGGATACCGTCGAGCTGGTGATGGCGCTTGAAGAAGAATTTGATTGTGAAATTGCCGATGATGATGCGGAAAAAATCACCACCGTGCAGGAAGCCGTCAACTATATCCAGAAAGTCGAATCCTAAGCTAAGCCAGGTAGTTATTGACTGGTATTCAGAACGAGAGCTCATTGAGAAATACCTTGGCAGTTGTAGTCATTAATCCAGGTTCTGGGTTATTTGGGGGGAGTCATGTCTAAGCGCAGAGTGGTTATTACTGGGCTTGGCGTGGTATCGCCGGTTGGCCTGGATGTGAGTCAAAACTGGGCCAATATCACTGCAGGTGTTAGTGGCATTGAGCCCATTACCGACTGGGATGTGTCTGCTTTTCCAGTGCGTTTTGGTGGTGCTGTAAAAGATTTCGACGTCACTGAATACATGAGCGCCAAGGATGCGCGCAAAATGGATCGGTTTATCCATTATGGTTTCGCTGCCGCCCATCAGGCGATTACGGATGCGGGGCTGACCGCGGATGAGCCAGATAGCGACCGCATTGGCGTTGCTATTGGCTCTGGCATCGGTGGATTGCCCGGCATTGAAAGCGGCCATGACGCTTATTTAAAGGGCGGCCCAAGGAAGATTTCACCGTTCTTTGTTCCGAGCAATATCATCAATATGGTCTCTGGCAATGTTTCTGTTGCCTGGGGATTTCGGGGGCCCAATATTGCATTGGTCTCGGCTTGTGCTTCTGCCACTCATAGTATTGGTGATGCAGCCAGGCTAATTGAATATGGTGATGTCGACGTGATGGTAGCTGGCGGCGCAGAAAAGGCCACCAGCGCAACCGGGTTAGGTGGCTTCGCGGCGGCCCGGGCATTATCAACCCGAAACGATGATCCTCAGGCAGCCAGCCGGCCCTGGGATAAGGATCGTGACGGCTTTGTTTTGAGTGATGGCGCCGGTGTGCTGGTGCTGGAAGAGCTCGAACATGCCAAGGCTCGTGGCGCCAATATCTACGCAGAGGTCGGCGGTTATGGCCTCAGTGGTGATGCCTACCATATGACCAATCCTGAGCCAGAGGGCGATGGCGCGCATCGCTGTATGAAATTGGCGCTAAAAAACGCCCAGTTGAATCCTGACCAGGTGGATTACGTTAATGCTCACGGCACCTCGACGCCGGCGGGTGATGCGGTAGAGGTCAAAGCGATTCGCAGCACATTTGGGGATCATGCCCAGAAACTTGCGATCAGTTCGACTAAATCAATGACCGGACACTTGCTCGGTGCTGCGGGCGGTATCGAAGCGGTTTACTCGGTTTTGGCGTTAAAGTATCAGGTGGTGCCGCCAACCATTAACCTGGACAATCCCGAAGAAGGGTTCGGCCTTGATTTCGTGCCGCATACGGCACGAGACCGTAAACTCGACATTGTTATGAGTAATTCGTTCGGGTTTGGTGGTACGAATGCCACGCTGGTTTTTAAACGTAGCTAACGCCGTTTGCTGGTTTGGAAGGTTTTCAAGTCATCGGTTTAGATATTCGATAAAAAACATCTATTCGAGGGTTCTTCTGTGCGGCCTAGTCTGAGCGGATTGATACTCCTCGGCACACTGGTTGTTACCTTTTGGGGTGCTACCGGTCTGAACGGCTGGCTGGCGAAGACACCGCTGCAAGTTACTCATTCCCGGTTCTACCTGGTTGCGCGTGGTGCAACGCTGACCTCGATTGCTAATGATTTAGTAGCGGCAGAAATTATTGGCGAGTCGTGGAAGTTGCGATTATTGGCCAAGCTAGATGGCCATACTGATCGAGTACTCGCTGGCAAGTACCAGCTCATCCCGGGCATGGAACTTGGCTCCTTACTCAGCGCATTTAATCGTGGTGAGACACTCAAGCAACAACTCACTATTGTTGAAGGGGTGACTTTTAGCCAATTGTTAAAATCGATTAATGATGCTCCTGGGTTGACCCATACCCTGCAAGGGCAGACCCCAGCGCAAATTATGGATCGTCTCGGTTTTTCCGGTGAAATGGCCGAGGGTAGGTTTTTTCCGGATACCTATCGATATCATGAAGGCTATACAGACCTGGCGTTATTGGCCCATCTCTATCAAAACATGCAGAATCAGCTGCAAAATGAGTGGGCGACCAGAAGTAGCCAGCTTGAAATCAATACGCCTTATGAAGCACTGATTCTGGCTTCGATTATCGAGAAAGAGAGCGGCCTGGATAGTGAGCGACGGCGTATCTCAGGGGTATTTCATCGTCGGCTAAAAATCAACATGAAACTCCAGGCTGACTCGACCATAATTTACGGTCTTGGTACGGAGTTTGATGGCGACCTAAGGCGCAGGGATATGCGCCGCGATACACCCTATAACAGCTATATTCATAAGGGCTTGCCGCCAACGCCGATCGCGATGCCTGGGCTGGCTTCCATCAAGGCCGCACTAAACCCGGATACAAGTGACGATACGCTCTATTTTGTCGCCACCGGGAAAGGGGGGCACTATTTTTCCACCACGTTGCAGGAACATAACCGGGCGGTCGCTCGGTACTTATCGAGTCTAAGATGAAGCAGCCGCGTTTTATTACCCTGGAGGGCACCGAAGGTGCAGGAAAATCTACTGCGCTATCAGCGATGGCTGATTATTTGCGGAGTTCTGGCATTGACCTGATCGTTACACGTGAGCCTGGTGGAACGCCGTTAGGGGAGCAGCTGCGGGGATTGTTATTAGACCCTGATACCGGTGAGCTGGCGGTCGAGAGTGAACTGTTAATGATGTTTGCTGCCCGCGCACAACATTTACACCAGGTGATTCGACCGGCGTTAGGCAAGGGCCAATGGGTGCTCTGTGACCGTTTTACAGATGCCAGTTTTGCTTATCAGGGCGGCGGTCGGGGATTGCCCTTCGAGCGAATAAAACAGTTAGAAAATTGGCTGCATGGTGATTTGCAGCCAGATTTAACCTTGCTGTTTGACCTACCGGTAGAGCTGGGTCTGCAGCGTGCTGCAAAACGCAATCAGCCCGACCGGTTTGAACGGGAGCAGGCGACGTTCTTTACCGCTGTCCGTGATGGCTACTACCGTCGTT
>JAHRWJ010000063.1 GCA_019090185.1 Immundisolibacteraceae bacterium | reverse complement strand
GGCATCGCGCCGACGTTGGTCCAGAGAATAAAATCATCAACGCCGGTAGCCTGCTGGTATTCCTGCAACCGATCAACCGCCTCTTCTGGACTACCAAAAATCGCAAACTCGCTGCAAACCGCTTCATAGGTGAGGCCATCAACGACCTCCCCAAGCTGCAGATAGCCCTTATAACTTTCAGGGAACTCAGCGTGCTTGCGTTGCAACCGCCCCATCATGTCGCCCATCATCGACTCGATAATCTGATAGTAGCTCATCATCGCTTTTTCAATATCACGACGCGCGCGGTCACCATCTTCATCGATATAGACGGGTAGCAACACAGGGGTGCGATGTTTAGACTTATCCTTGCCCAGCGCATCCAGCTGAGCATGGAACCCGCCAATTGCTTGTTTGATCATTTCCTTAGGGGTGACCTGAGCAGGCAAAAACAGGTGGGTGCCATATTCAGCCGCCAAAGCAAAAGTGTCCGGGCTAAACGCCGAGACGAAAGTTTCTGGCCCACCGGCCTGCACCGGCTTTGGCACTACCTCAACATCATCTATTTGATAGAACTGGCCATCAAACGAGAAACGATCTTCGGTCCAGGCCTTTTTAATAATATCCAGGCTTTCTCGAAAACAAGCTTTGCTGGTTTCGATATCAACCCCGAAATGATCATAAATACCGGTCATTGGATGACCGCGGCCAATACCCCAGTCAACCCGGCCGCCGCTGAGCAGATCCAGCGTGGCAATCTCTTCTGCCAGCCGCAGCGGATGATTGATCGGCAATACCGATATACCGGTTCCAAGACGAATATTCTCTGTACGTTGACTCGCGGCCGCCAACGCCAATAGCGGATTGGGCATCACCGAATAACCGCGATTGAAATGTAGTTCCGCTAACCAGAGCGCGTCATAGCCGAGCTTATCTGCCAGTTCGAACTGATCCAGATGTTCGTTATAAAGCGCTTGGTCGGAGCGGTTTGCGGCACCCTGCATTTCATAAAAAAGGCCAAATTTCATCAAAATTTCTCCCAGCTAGTTTATTTTGGACACCATCAGCTGAAAGAAGGCTTTCTAACAATTGACAGGGCTAATCGGCAATGATCAGATAGCCAATCGCAAATGTAAACAGAACAATTCAGATATCGCACTAACAACCTAACAATCGTTTACTGCAAGCTGAGGAGAGCGCCAATGTCTACAGCAGGAGAGTCCATCATCGATCAGATCGCCGATCGATGCGTAGAGAAATGTCAGGATTGGGCCTGGTTTATGGAGGATTTAACACCCGGTAAAGCCCAGGCTTTTATGATTCAACACTCAATCCGTAATCGTCTTTACAGCGCATCCTGGCGCCCCGCCTGGATGAGTCGTTGTCCGGATCAGGCGATTGTGCGTAAAACCATTGGCCAGATGCTCGAAGAGCTGGTTTACGATGACAATATTCAGGCCGCTCACACCAAAATTCTCTGGGAAATGGGTCGTAATGTTGGCCTCACCGATCAACAACTTAACGACGCCGCGCCCACGCCTATCGTTGACCTTTATTGCAATATCCAGGAGAACCTCTGCCGTAACCGCCACTGGATTATTGGCTGGCTTGCAACTTCCATTGATGAATTCGTCCTGGTTGCCCTCAACGGCAAGCAGGAAACCAACATGAGTTACCAAAAATGGATGAAGGACCTGGGACTGACCGAAGAACAGCTGTTTTTTTTCACTTATCACGAACAGGCTGATCTCGAACATGCTGGTAAAAAGGTCTGGCGGCCGCTGCAAAAACATGTCACGAGCGAGGAACTGGCAGCCGACGTATTGGCTGGCCTGGATACCGCACTAAACGCTGCCACCCTGTTTTACAAAGGTGTCAGCGAGCTTGGTGATCAGCTCGACGCCGCGGGCGCATCTTTGATCGCCGCATAACCTTTTTTAACAGGGTCAAGATGGCTTGACAGAAGATTGACCGAGCGCGAAGATCGCCGGTTACGTCGCAACTCAAATGGGAGAGAGAACCGATGGCAACACCTGGTGATGATATTGTTGAAATAATTGCTGAACGCTGCGTAGCAGCTGCGGCTGACTGGACATGGTTTCACGAAAAACTAACCCCAGGCCAGGCACAGGCATGGATGCTGCAACACTCGATTCGCAATCGTATGTTCAGTTCGGTATGGCGACCCGCCTGGATGAGCCGCTGCCCGGATCAGGCGATCGTGCGTAAAACTATCGGCCAGATGCTCGAAGAGCTGGTTTACGACAAGGGCATCGAAGCGCCACATACCAAAATTCTCTGGGAAATGGGCCGTACCATCGGCCTCACCGATGAGCAGCTCAATAATGCTCAACCAGTGCCCAAAGCAGATCTTTACAACAACATCACTGAAAACCTCTGTCGCCAACGCCACTGGATCATCGGCTGGCTGTCAACCTCACTGGAAGAGTTCGTGCTGACCGCCTATGAAGGTGAAACCAGCATGAACTACAAAAAATGGATGCGTGACCTGGGGCTGACCGAAAAACAGATGTTCTTTTTCACTTATCACGAAATTGCTGATCTGGAACACGCCGGCAAAAAAGTCTGGCGACCCATTCGCAACCACGTAACCACCGATGAACTGGCTGAAGATGTGCTCGCCGGACTCGACACCGCGCTCAACGCAGCGTCTCTGTTTTATGAGGGCATTAAGACCCTGGGTGACGAACTCGATGCCGCAGGCGTCTCGATCCCAAACGCCGCCTAAAACAGATTAATAGCAGCAGTTCTCAACCAACAAATTAAATATTTAAAGAGGAAAGACCATGGCTACAGCGAGCGAAATTCAGGACAATATCACCCAGATTCTTGACCAGGGTGCCGAAGCCGTTAATAAGGTTATTCTTGCCTATATTGCTAACCGCACCCCTGAACGGGACATGAACTGGCTCTGCCTGCAGATGGGCAAAGAGTTTGGTGCCATCATGCTGCATTCAGATAAAGCCAAAGAGGCCATCCGTGCAGGTGCCGACGGCCGCCAGATGGATGCTTATTTCGAAACGGTTAAGGAAGAAGTCGCCCACTTTCAGGCCTACTACAACCTGGTCAACCGCACCATCGGCGAAAATACCGAAATCCCCGTACCCGACGTTTATCGCTATGTGGTCGCCAATATCGAAGATGGCCAGATGGCCCTGGATGATTCCATGCTGGCCATGAAGGATCGCTGGCCTGAACACCATAAGTACCTGGCCGGTCACGTGCCTTATATCAAAACCCAACACCCCTGGGTTGCTGAAATTTTCGGCGCTACCCTCGAAGGCGCAGCCGGTGGCTGGCACTGGTGTATGAGTCAGTTACCGCCTCATGATGATTTCTTCAAGCAGGCAGCCAAGCTCCAGGAAGGCATCGCCATCGATGAACTGGAACATGGCCCTGAAGAGCTTGGCAGACTTTGCGCCGAATACTCTGACGATTTCAATGTCGATCTCGAAGAACTCTACAAACAGCTACGTCTAGCCCGCTGCCAGGAAGTCAAACAGCGCAATGAACAATTTCTTGATCCTCTCACCGAAGCCGAAGTAGAGGAAATTTGCCAGTCGCTCATCGATGGCACCCTCGACGGTTTTAATCTATATCGCAAAGCGGCTTAATCAACGGATTGATTAACACCCAGACCCACCTAAGGAAGCCAGGCCGATGAACGCACCCAGTAATCCATTAAAAGATATCTTCGAGTGGCCCGCAGCCATTAACGAGGTTCCAAAAGAAGTCTTCTTACGGGAGGATATTTATCAACTCGAATTGGAGAAACTGTTCTACGGTCCGGTCTGGCAACCGGT
>JAHRWJ010000062.1 GCA_019090185.1 Immundisolibacteraceae bacterium | reverse complement strand
TGACCTGCAATTTTATGCACTGGTACTCGGCGGGGCCCTGTAGCGGCGCTGCGCAGATCGCAGCAGTGGAATCTTCTAAATTATTATTGGATTGAGGCATGGGATGATTTGAGGTGAGTACCGGATGGTTGAGGAGTCAATTGACAGTAGTATACATACCCATGGGTATGTTTTGTCGCGGGCAAAGTGTGGGCTTGTATGCGCGCTCGCATTTTCCTTGAGTGTCGGTGAAAAGTTGCTAGTCTGTGCGCTGTTTTATGAAGGTCAGCTAAGGAGCCTCTGATTAACGCTGGGCGAAGCAGGTTTTGATGCGAGTTCACGGGATGGTCAGAGATTGCCTAACCTATCTATTTAAGACGCATGTGAATAGCACGACTGATGCCGCGGAGCTCTGCGCAGAACCCTGGAGGAGATATGGCGGGTGAAAAAAAGCAGCAGGCCTTGGTGGGGATCTGTCGGCTACGGCAATTTCTAAGAAATTGCCGTTGAGCAAGGCGTTTATAAATTATAGATAAATCAAATATAAGTGGTTTAACAATGAGAGATAACGAAGAATTTCTAAAAGAAACAGTCGAACCTGGCGTGTTTTTGGAATGGCAGCAGATAGATGTTGAGGTTTATTCCTTTACCGACCTTGGCGTTAAAGTAATCATCAATGATGAGTACATGGGGCTGGTTTATGGGGACCAGGTCTATAAGGATTACCAGCAAGGCCAGCAGCTCAAGGCATATATAAAATCTGTTAGAGAAGACGGCAAGATAGATGTCACCTTTGAGCCAAAAAAAGGTGCCCATGTTTTGTCTACCGCAGAAATGATTATGGAACATTTGAGGGCCGCCGGCGGCGCCAGCGGGTTTAACGATAAAAGTTCCCCAGCCGACATTGAAGAGACGTTCCAGGTCAGCAAAAAGGTGTTTAAACAAGCGATCGGAAAACTATATAAGCAGGGAAAAATTGTCATTAGCGATGCAGGGATAGCGCTTGTTAAACCAAGCTAGAGCACCAGCGGGTAGAGCTCTATAGCTTGCTGATCCCTTGGAGGGCACTAAGTCAAAAAAGTTATCATGCTGTTGTACGGGGGTGAGTCAGTTTTAATGGCTGCCTTCGAAAGTTTTTTATTTGGTTTATGACTTACCCATCCGCTGATAGTACGCCCCCAAAGCCAGTGATTTTTCGGATCAGTGCAGCGCGCTGTTTGAGCGCAGCGTGTTCGTGCAAACCCGAAAAATCAACGACTTTGGCCCCATCCCATGAGACTTATGCCTTTGGTGCGGGCAAGCAAAGGAAATGAACAATCTCTCGCATACACTCAGAGCCTAAAGCCAATGCCCCTCTGCTGCAGCCATCCTCACTTGGGCAGACGACAGCAAACGGCCATGTTAAATGGGCCTAAGCTACTGCCATTCGGGTCAGATCACGAGTCGTGAATTTCCCCGCAGAAGCCTCAGAACCCACCTTGCGCATCTATATCGCTATCTTCTTCAATATCTTGCTCGCTAAGCTGCTCTCCAGACTCGAGCTGTTCTAGTAAATGAATCGACACCTCGAGAAAATCGGTATCGGTAATGATGCCAACCAATTGCTCTTCCTCAATAACCGGTAGGCAGCCGTGGCGATGGTTGCGCATGAGCAGGGCGGTGTCTCGCAGTGCCGCCCCCGGGGCCACCAGGTCAAGGGTTGTGGTCATCATCTCGCTTAACACTATGTGGGAATCATGCGCCACCCGCTGGTCTTCAGAGTCATCAAGCACCGAGCTACTCGCGGCCAGAACATCGCGAAGTGTGACTAGGCCAACCACCTTGCTAGCGCTGTTGAGCACGGGGATATGGCGTATTTCAAATTCGGTCATCAGCCGACGGGCATCGGCCAGGTTGGCGTCGGTTGGTAGGGTTTTGGGGTGGCGGGTCATGATGTCTTCGACGGTTATCATTTGCCTTTACTCCTGTTGTGATACTTAAACTAGGTACCTCTCCGATTTTTACTATAGTTATCCACTTTTAGGCCATTGTCGGGTAGACGCGGATCAACTAGCGGTCAACTTGATTACGATGGACTCGCCAGCGTGGGCAGGCCAGCGGCTATGGGCAGGTTTAAGGAACTGCTGACTGGGCCTGCTCTGGCAGTAGGTCGAAAACCCACAGGCTGGGGAGGTTATGGGCTTTATCGAGCATTGACTGATCGCCGGCTGATGGGTTTTTAATGGTGATTTCCCCTGCTCCACAAGATTGTTGGCTTTCGGCGGGGCGAGTAAAAGATATCAACGCTTTGTCGGTTAAAATACCCGCCACTGGTACCGCTCTAGGTGAGTCGGGTACCACTCCCCCCGGGTCTGTTTGTTGCGCTGAATTGACCTGCTACTTTCTTGTATGCGTGAACGGACCCTAAATGAACCAAATTTTATTAATTAATGTAAGTGGTCGGGACCAGCCTGGCTTGGCAGCAGGCCTGATTGGCGTGTTGGCGGATTATGGGGTGGCTGTGCTAGATATCGGCCAGGCGTCGATTCATGCGGAATTGTCGCTGGGGTTTATGGTCGAGGTGCCGGCCGATGTCGATTCGGCGATGGTGCGAAAGGAGTTTTTGTTTAAAGCCCATGAACTTAATGTGCAGGTTTCGTTTACGGAGATTTCTGCGGCGCGTTATGAAAAGTGGGTTAGTGGCCAGGGCAAGCCTCGGCATTTGATTACGCTGTTATCTCGACGGCTGGAGTCTCAGCAGCTGGCTGAAGTGACGGGGGTGATTGCGGCCCACGGTTTGAATATCGATAAAATCACTCGCCTCAGTGGTCGGCCAGCGTTGGATTCGGCCGATGACGGGCATGGCTGTCAGGCCTGTGTGGAGTTTTCTGTGCGTGGTGAACTCAATAGTTCAGCGCTGCAATCGGATTTTCTACCCCTGGCGAATCGGCTGAATATTGATGTTGCCGTGCAGCGTGATGATATTTTCCGGCGCAACCGTCGCCTGGTTGCGTTTGATATGGATTCGACCTTGATTGAAGTTGAGGTAATTGATGAGCTGGCTAAGGCAGCCGGTGTTGGTGATCGGGTGGCCGAAATCACCGAACGCACCATGCGCGGTGAGCTTGATTTTACTGCTAGCTTTACCGAACGGCTGGCGCTACTAAAAGGGCTTGATGAATCGGTGTTGGCGCAGATTGCCGAGCGCTTACCAATCACCGAAGGTGCCGAGAAGCTGATTTCTAATTTACGTGAATTGGGTTTTAAAACCGCGATTCTATCCGGCGGTTTTAACTATTTTGGTCGTTATTTGCAGAGTAAGTTGGGCATTGATCATGTTTTTGCCAATGAGCTGGAAATTGAAAATGGCAAAGTAACCGGCCGGGTGACAGGCAAAGTAGTCGATGGTGCCCGCAAGGCGGAGCTACTGGAGCAGATTGCGGCGGAAGAGGGTATTCGGCTGGAGCAGACCATCGCGGTCGGTGATGGTGCTAATGATCTGCCGATGCTCGGCAAGGCGGGGCTTGGTATTGCTTTTCGCGCTAAACCCATGGTTCGTCAATCTGCGGATCAGGCGCTGACCACGCTGGGGCTCGATGGCATTTTGTACCTGATCGGTTTTCGCGATCGGGAAACTTTTGACACCGGCCTATCGGACTAAATAGCGTGATTCGGTTCAGTGGCGCTAGCCGGTGTCGCAGTGACCTCACTGCAACGATGGCATCGGTTGGGCTAAACGCTGCGGCCAAAAAATAGCTGATTTGGCTAACTACGGTGGGCTTTAAGCATCGGCTCGGTGAGTGTCAGCGGTTAGAATCCCTAGCCATTGAAGATCGAATTTTAGGTTTTATATAGTAGGTAGGCTCAGCGCCGCTGTTGGTCTGGTTTTTTTGAACAGGGGCAGTGGTCGCAGTCGGCCTGTTCTGTATTTGGAGTTAACGATAAATGAATTCCCCGACCACTGAGGCTGGACAGCTCAACAGTTCGCCGCCGCTGCGCTTTATTACCGCGGCCTCTCTATTTGATGGCCATGATGCGGCGATTAATATCATGCGCCGGATCATGCAGCAGCAGGGTGCGGAGGTGATTCATCTGGGTCACAACCGGGGTGTTGATGAGATCGTGCTGGCTGCGTTACAGGAAGATGTCGACGGTATCTCGGTAAGCTCTTACCAGGGCGGCCATATTGAGTACTTTAAGTACATGATTGACCTGCTCAAAGCCGCTGGCGCTGGACATATTCAGGTGTTTGGCGGTGGTGGTGGGGTGATTGTGCCGGAAGAAATTGCCGAGTTGCAGGCCTATGGGGTTGCGGCTATTTATAGTCCGGAAGATGGTCGTAATCTGGGTCTGGATGGCATGATCGCCCACATGCTTGAAACCAC